>JASFGF010000074.1:0-9430 GCA_050123915.1 Desulfobacterales bacterium
TGCATACAAAATATGCCGAAAATATATTATATTAAAAATATATCAACATGTTATGTATATTGCACAGAAAATTTTGGAAGAAACCCGGCATGAATTCCAGAAAACCAAACTTCGGGTGGCATATTTTTGATCCTTCGGAAGAGCCAGCCGCCCGCGGCTATTTCGCCGATATTGAGTCCTCACTCAAAAATCTGAACCGCAAGTTTCCGATTTAAACTTGTATATAGCTTTATCATTGTGATAACTATTGAATGATTTTCTTAAAAGAATGTCAGGAAAACAGGATGTCACAAAGAAAAAACGTAACCTCTTTCATGAGAGAAAACAAGACGATTTTCGTCATCATTTCAGTTGTTCTTTTTTTGATTGAACTCGAGATTTTTGCGCTTGCCGCCATGAAGTCCGGTCGAAAATCCTGGTTGCAGGTGATGGACGCCAAGGGGAATGTCATCCATGAAACAGACGGCAAAAATCTCAGCGAGTTCAATAAATACTATTTTGAAAAAACATTCGGTCCCTTTGAACAGTACCAGGTCAAACTTGTAACCAAGGACCTCCCTTTTCCGTTCAGAGCATGGTTTGCATCGGCTGTGGGAATACCTGTTGCGGCCTTTCTTTTATTCGCTTTTATCGTGCGTGCATATCAGTCCCTTTTTTTAAAGGAAGAAAAAATCACTGATGAAACGGATTCGAAAAGAACGGAATATGAATACCGATTCGAAAAGATCATCGCTGCAATCAGCAGATTCAATATTTTTATCATAGGGTTTCTTATTTTCCTTGCCGTCTTTTTATACTGGGTTATTCCCAACATGATCGTCTATATCGGACGGACAGGTACAGAAACAATCATGCAATATAAATGGGTTTTTTTGGCTGTAGGCATTGTTTTCCTGTGCCTGTTCATATGGATCATTTATTTAAGGTATCTTTTGGCTAAAAAAACCATTGACCGTCAGGCTGACATCGATAAATATCGCCTCCGGTTGGAATACAACAAAATCGATGATCCTCCCCCTCAACTGACATACGAACAGGAAGATTCATCTCACAGTACCCTTTGATTCATGCGAATCCTATCATCTTTTAAGTCCTTTCCATTCATTTTAAAGGGATTTCTATCTAAAATCGTTCCAAAAATCTATTTTGCCTTGACATTTGGTTTGTCCTTTGAGATGAGGATATTTGATTGTTTTTTAGTATAGGGGATATGTTGGTTTTGCGGGTCGATTTCGCTCTAAAGGACCTTTCCCTTTTGCTGGCGTGACGACCTGAAGCTTAGGTCAAACTTGAAAGGATTTAGAAGGAGGTCAGAGTTATGGCAGATGGGATCGTAAAGTGGTTTAGTGACAAAAAGGGGTTTGGATTCATCGAGCAGGAAGACGGTACAGACATTTTTGTCCATTATTCATCCATCACTATGGATGGATTCAAAACCCTTGCCGAAGGAGAAAGGGTAACGTTTGACGTTGAAGAGAGCGATCGGGGACCCGCGGCCAAGAACGTCAGAAAAGCTTAATTTTTTCAAAAACAATACTATTAAAGGCATTTCATTGAAACAAACATGAGGTGCCTTTTTCATTTTTCATCAAACTTACTGATAATTTTGCTGATTTCTTCTTCTATGTAGGATACGACAATTCCGGCTTTTTCAGTTGATATGGTTTCGATATCTGCTGAAAGTCTCTCAATGTCTTCTTCATCGATCCCGGTGGTCATATTCACCAAAAAAGGATCGACTTCGCCATCTTCGAGCAAGAATCCGCAAGCGCCGGCTGCCCCTAAAAACTCATCCTTTACAAAAATTGGAACAATGATCTTGACCAGTCCTGCATCACATTCTTCCACCAGACTCTTTTGGGTCTGTTTTGCCTGGGTGGCAAGGTTCATGTGAGCCACTGCACAGATATAGCTCTGCCCCTTATCCGTGGCCTTTATGGCAGGGCACAGCCGGTTCGCCCAATTTTTATAATCGGTAATTCTGATGCCGTTGATATTAAAAATATTGGCATCAAGGCCGGATCTGCGGGTGATTTCCTTTTCGAGTTCCTTCCATTTTTCAAGTGGTAAAAGGTCGGTCAGTTCCATGATGAATCGTTCCTTTTTTAAGTCAATAATCCAAGCCCATCTTAGATCCCGCCACGCGAGGGAGGACCAGACGTTGGTAACCTTCAGAGGGGTTTGCTTTATCCTCTTTCCTATTTCTTCTTTCCTTTTTCCGGCTTATACTGAAGCCATTTTTCAAGCCTTAAAAGCCCCTCTTCCATCGAAATTTCAGGCGCGTACCCCAGATCTTTTTTTGCTGCGCTGATATCGAACCAGTGGGCGGTGGAAAGTTCATCGGCTAAAAAACGTGTCATCCGGGGTTCGCCGCTGATCTTAAACGCTTTATAGAAAAATTCTAAAGCAGCGCCGATCATCCATGCTGTGTTGCGGGATATCGAACGCCGAACAGGGGCCAGTCCGGCTGTTTTTAAAATATTGTCGACCATTTCCCACAGTGGAACGGGGTGATCCTGACTGATAAAATAAACCCTGCCGGAAAGCTTATGGTTTTGTTTCAATCTGTCAGCAGCTTGAATATGAGCATCTGAGGCGTTATCGATGTAGATGGTGTCCACCAAATTTCTGCCGTTTCCCACCCTGACCAGGCGGTTTGCCCGTTCAATAATTCTCGGAACCAGATGATTGTCCAGCGGACCCCATATCAAGTGAGGCCTCAAAACGATCGTCTTCAATCTCTGTTCGGCGGCGGCTATGACGAACTGTTCGGCCATGGCCTTTGTCTTCGGGTAATGGGCATGATATTTTCCAGGATAGGGAACAGACTCGTCAACCCCTTCCATATCAGCACCGTCAAAAACAACACTGGGGGAACTGGTATAAACAAGCCGTGAAACATTATGTTGTTTACAGGCGGCGATCACGTTCTGAGTCCCGATGACATTGGTTCGGTAGTACGTTATATAATCTCCCCATACACCGGGTTTTGCCGCAACGTGAAATACGAGATCGACTTCCCGGCATGCCTGTTCGACAGCGGTTTTATCACTAATGTCTCCCTGTATCTGCTCAACCCCCATTGCCGCAAGCTCCGGATAAAAACGCCGTGAAAAGCTTTTGACACGGTCTCCTCTTTCCAACAGTTGTCTGACGATGGCACCTCCCAAAAATCCACCGCCACCCGTGACCAGAACCTGATCGGAAACCTTGTCTGTAATGGGTTCGTCGTCTTTCATTTAACTTGTGCCCATCCGCGAATCGTAAAAGACCATTATATCTAACTTAATTTCTTTCCAGCCCATAGTGCCAGCTTTTCACGGAAAATTTTTGAGTTGTGTCGAATGTCCACGGGAAAAGACTTGTGAAAAAATATGGTTTCGATGTCCTTTGTCAATTGATTCTGACCGGCAAGCTCAAGAAGCTCCCTTTTTATCCTCTTTTTGTTTAATTTATGGCGATGTCGTTTCAGTTCGATGCAGATGATTGGTATTTGTTGATTGCTAGGACCGATTCCCACAAGCGCACTTCGAAACACTTGTGGATGATTGTTGAAGACGGCTTCACACGGTATGGTAAACAGGGTATTCTCTTTCGTCTTCACTCGATGACTTTTTCGTCCGCAGAACCATATCCTTCCCTTTGAATCCTTCCATCCCACATCTCCCATTCGGTGCCAAAAAGAACCTTTGTCTTCGATCTTGGCCATTGCATCGGCTTCAGGATTGTCAAGGTATTGCCGGGTCACGAGATCGCCCTTTACCGTTATCTCACCCATCTCACCCTCTTCGACCACAAGATCGTCCGACCATTTTTGGATAGGATCATCACTGATTTTAATGATGCGGATCTTTAGATCGTTAATGGGTCGTCCGATGCATATCCCGTAGCCCTTTTCACTGAATTGTCGGGTTTCTGCAAGGATCTCATCGCTGGTGATGGAGATGATGGGCACCGCTTCGGTGGCACCGTAAGGTGTATGAATCCGGGCATCTTCACCCAGCAAAAACGTAAATTGTTCGATAACCGATGGTAATACCGGTGCCCCGGCGGAAATGACCCGTTTCAGAGACGGTAGTACAATATGTCTCTTTTTTCCGTATTCTCCAACACGATTCAACAGCGCCGGAGAAGCAAACATGGTGGTAACGCCCTGGTCCAGAATGGCTTCGATTATCTTTTTCGGGTTTACCCGGGCAGGTTTGGTGGGGTCCATGTCCGGGATGACGGAGGTGATCCCCAAGGGCGGCCAGAACAGCGCAAAAAGCGGAAATGTGGAAAGATCGATTTCCTCCATGGACAGGCCAAGATGGGTTTTTATTTGACGCAACTGTGCGTCGAAGTTACCGTGAGTGTATACCGCGCCCTTGGCAGGACCAGTACTACCGGTTGTAAACAATATGGCGGCAGTATCATTTTCCCGGGTCTTGGCTGTCGAATAGGGTTTCCACGGTACCTGACGCATTTGATTCAGGGTAACACCCTTCCAGAACCAGCGCCTGCCCACCGTTACCCAGACCCGGACGGTTTTGAAAAATCTGGGATAAAACGTTCGAATCACATGGGCCGGCGGAATACCGATAAACGCTTCAGGACGGCCTTCTTTAAAGCATTCGACCATTCGACGAATCCCCATGCCCGGATCCACGACCACCGGAACAGCCCCGATTTTGAACAGGGCAAACATAATCATAAAAAATTCAAGGCTGGGTTTGACCATTAGAATGGTTCGGGTTCCGCGGGTGATTCCGGCGTTTTCCATGCCGTGGGCCAGACAATCGGATTCTCGATCCAGTTGCAAAAACGTCAAATGAGAATACATCACCCGGCCGGAGCTGTCCCGGCCTGAAGGATAGACCACCGCCCGTTTGTGCGGTACAATTTCAACCGTTTTTTTCAAATAAGATGCGATATTGACGATACGACGCTCTTTTTCGTGGTTATTAAGGCTCATCTGTTCGAATCGATTCCAAATCAAAAGCAATTATAATCTTTCAAGATTGATGAATTCGTAAAAAGTCAAAATTCGACGGCAAAGTAAAAAGTTTCAAATTCCCCCGCATAACAACAGCGGGATAAAAAGGCATCGCAATTTCCGAGGAATGCGCCGCAACGCAGAAGTTGGACGTTTTACGAAGCCGTCAAGATTGTCGATGCAGAATTCAGGCATAAACTACAATAACTATCAACGCTTGTAAAGATGCTTTATTATCATGATGCCAAACATGCATAAAGACGCATATGACCATGAGGAAAATTCTAATACTTGCATTCACAGGATTATTAATGTAAAAAAACGAATCGATATCAGCATAATGTTTTTAAATGTTAAATGGCATGAGACCATTAAAAAATGCAGCCTACCACCGTTACCGTTCTAGTGGAAACCGACAAAAGCGCTCGTATCGAAGGCGCCCGGCAGCTCGGCGTTCAGCCCGAGGATGTCAACGTCGTACCGGTGGATGAAAAAACTTATGCTGTTTCCATAAAGAACATGCCCGGTCAATTTGATATTGCCGTATCAGAAGACAAGATGGAAGCCGCCATCAGTACAATAACGCCGCCTTTGGGCAATGGCAAGCCGGTGGCGGTTGAAGACATCGAACACGCCCTCGCCGATCTCAAAATCATTTTCGGCATCGATAAAAAAATCATCAAAAACTGTGTTTCCGAAGTCATAAATACCGGCACTCCGTGTAAAAATATCCAGGTTGCCGTGGGCGAACCTCCCAAAAGCGGCCAGGACGGCCGAATCGATCTGAAAATCGGCCAGGATGCCGTCAATAAAGATCCTAATTCCAATATGATGGTCAAACCGGACCAGATTGTCGCTGTTCGAATTCCCGCCGCAAATGGGACCCCGGGCAAAAATATTTTTGGTGAAGAAGTTCCTGCAAAAAAGGGTAATGAGGCCGATTTTGCTTTTGCGGATAATGTTATCGTCGCCAAAGACGGCAATACACTGATGGCCGCCATATATGGTAAGGCAAAATTAACTCAGAAGAACGTATCAATAGAAAATCCGGTCAAGGTCGACAAGTCCGGGATGTGGGCTAAAATGTCCATATTTCCTACTCTTGCCGACAACAGCAAGCTTTCATATCAAGATGTATGCGTGACGCTTGAACAGGTTGGCGTTGTCAGCGGTATAAAAGAAGACTCGGTTATAAAGGCCATTGAAGCGGACGAACCGCTTCGGGACCTCACGGTCGCCGAGGCCATCCCGGCCAAAGACGGTGTTAATGCCCGGATAGAATTCAAATTTCATCTTAATGGCAATGATCCTGAAACCGTCGATGCTGCAAGACAGGACGGCAGTGTGCCTGAATCTTCCGTTATTAAGGAATTATTTTCAGCCGGCGATGTGCTTGCCATAAAAACTTTGCCGGAAAAACCCGTGCATGGCAGTACCATAACCGGAAAACCCCTGACCGGTGCCGAACCCAAGGACAAACAGATAACTCCCGGTAAGAACGTTGCTGTTCTCGATGACGGCATAACCTTTGTCGTTTCAGAGAACATGTTGGCAGGCTATGCAGATTACATCAATGGTCAATTGTGTGTCAACGACCCGCTGGTTGTGTCTGAGGATCAATTAAACGTTTATTTGTCGGTTCATCCTCCATCGGCGTCGGGCAGGATGCTTACTATGGAGTTGGTTGAAAAATGTCTCGCCGACCGCGGAATAATTCAGGGTATCGACAGCAGCGCCATTGAACAGGCGTTGACCGAGGCTGCTTCAAAAAACAAGCCGGTTCATGATGTAGTGATTGCACAAGGGAGCATCGCCCAGCAAGGAGAGGACGCACAAATCGAATTTAAATTTCAAACGGAGAAGATGGCGGGAACTATTGATGAGGACTCCGGAAACATTAATTATAAAGAACGTCAATCTATACAAAGCGTCAAGGCGGGGACGCTACTGGCAGTCAAGATCCCGCCGACACCTGGGATAGACGGGGTAGACGTATTCGGCAATATCATTCCGGCCACACACGGCAGTGAAAAAGACCTCAAACCGGCAGGCAACGTTATGGTTTCAGACGATGGGCTTAGTTTTACATCTGAAATCGACGGTATTGTGTTTATCGCTCCGGAAAACAAAATATGGGTTTCCAAGCAGTACGAAGTACCCGGTGATGTGGATTATTCCACTGGCAACTTGTCAATGCAGGGGTCGCTGGAAATCAGGGGTTGGATTCATTCGGGATTCGAAGTACGCGCCAGCGACGACATAAAAATCGGAGGTGGTGTTGAAGACGCTGTTGTCGAAGCCGGTGCCGACATCTACATAAACGGCGGGATCATCGGTTCGGCTGAAGGAAGAGTCCAGGCTGGCGGAAATATCACGGCTCGTTTTCTTGAAAGTGCCCGGGTCCATGCCGATGGCGACATATTTGTCCATGATGATATATTACGCAGCACTGTATTCGCCAATGGCAGCATCATGGTAACCAAAGGAAAAGGACGCATTAGGGGCGGTTCAGTTGAGGCCTTCAAAGGCGTAGAAGTTAACGAGATTGGATCCGATGCCGGAGTCAAAACATCTGTAAGCGTCGGAACGGATTCAAAGACCCGAAAGCTTTTGGCTGAAGCCAAAAAACAGCTGGAGGATTTTAAGCGAAAAAGAGCTAAGACGGACAAGATTTTAGCCCGATTCGTTAAAAAATATAAAAGCAAAACGCTTCCTGAAGAAATAACCCGCAGACTTGAAAAACTGGTTAAATTCAGACGTGAAGTCGTGCACAAAGAAACCATGATGGTCAAACATAGGCAAAAACTGGTACAAGAAATCTCTGAAACAGAGGCGGAAGCGGTGGAAGTGAAGGTTAATAAGGCCGTATATTCCGGGACGACCATAATTATCAGCGGGCATGTCTATCATGTCAAAGAAGATATCAAAGGAAAAACCCTGTTTGTTTTTAATGAAGATCAACAGGCCGTGGATCTATCAACATAACCTTAATATCAAGGTGTAAGGTGTATAGCGTTTTATACGGAGGGCAAAGAGATATGGATGTAGACAACATCAGAGTCAAAGATCTTATGAAGGCTGACGTCAAGACGGTCCATAAAGATGTATCGCTGTCAACGGCCATTAAAAGGATGCACGATTTAGGCGTATCGAGTCTTATCATTGAACCTGAACGCGACGGGGATGCATTCGGCATTATTACTCGCAAGGATGTCGTCGAAGCGATTGTCATGAATCCGGCCGGAGGGACATCACTTTTGGTCGATGATGTGATGACCAAGCCTGCTTTTACTGTTAATAGCGGCCTGTCGATTTTAAACTGTCATCAGATGATGCGAATGGTGGGCGTTAGAAGATTGCCCGTGGTCGACGGAACCCAATTGGTCGGGATTCTCAGTAACGCCAACATCTTCGCAAAACTGGTCGAAGACATCTCCTGAGATTCCCTACGGTATTAGGGTGTCTCGGGGTTTTTAGCTTGCTTATATTTTTTATCCAATTCTGTAAGTTGTTCTTTGACGATCATACCCGGATACCATCACGAATGATTTTATACCGCACAGGCAAGACGGAAATGACACCGGTCTCCCATGAACGCACACGAAGAATCAGTGAACCTTTAAAAAATTCTTAACCATGGGAACAATTCTGTCTGCTTCATCTTCAAGAACATAGTGGCCCGCATCTTTAAACCTCTTTACTTTCGCATCAGGGAATCGGCGCCGCCACTCCAAAAGAAAATCCATGTCGAACACAAAATCGTGTTCACCCCATAAAATGAGCATGGGAATGTGCCTTAATCGATACAGGTTGTCATCCACATATTTTGCAAGGCTGTAGCTCGGATCTTCTTTTCGGACAGGAATATCCTGAACGAATTTTAATGTTGCGATCCTGTTTTTCCAGCTATTGTAAGGCGCTATAAGGCCCGATTTAACATCTTTTTCCAGTCCTTTGTATGAGGCCATGAAAAGTGCACCATACGCAAAAATATTAAAGCCGAGCACGGCCAATGTAGCAAACGGCTTGATATTTCGTATCAGCCGAAGTCTGATGGGAAGTGTTTTGTCCTCCGGTAAAAGAAAAGCTGCGGTATTCATGATGACCAATCGGTGAATCCTTTCCGGATACCTCAAAGCATATGCCATGCCGATCATTCCCCCCCAGTCGTGAAGCACCAGTGTTATATTTTGGTTTATCCCCAAAGTGTCGAGAAGATTCTCCAGGTTGTCGACACGGCTCTTCAGGCGATAATCATATTGATCGATATCCGGTTTGTCCGAAAGGCCGCATCCCATGTGGTCCGGCACAATGGTTCGATATTGTGATGACAGGCCTTTAACCAGGTTACGAAAATAAAACGACCAGGTGGGATTTCCGTGAAGCATGACCACCGGATCCCCTGCACCCTGGTCAAGGAAGTGATAATTCAGACCGTTTATTTTTATGTAATGG
>JASFGF010000075.1:0-9412 GCA_050123915.1 Desulfobacterales bacterium
GGAACGAAGAGGCAAAGCATTTTATGAAAACATTGCCGGAAAAACTGAAAACAAGGCGGTGCAAGAAGTTTTTGACATGCTGGCCAAGGAAGAACAAAAGCACATCCAAACGCTGTCCGATCAGTTCAAGGCATATCATAAAGATAAAAAATTCATCTTCGGTTATCTACATGATAAAGACAGTAGCAGCGTTGCATCCAAGGTCTTGACACAAGAAATCAAGGAGAAGATATCGGCGGCCGGTTTTGAAGCCGCCGCGATCTCTGCGGGTATTGCAATGGAGGAACGCGCCATTCAGCTTTACGCAAAAAGCGCGCAAACTGCATCCGATCCCGAAGCCAAAGCCTTATACGAGTGGCTTGCAACCTGGGAGCGGGATCATTTAAACATGCTGCTGGATATCGACAAAGCGTTAAAGGAAAAAATCTGGTTTGATAATCAGTTCTGGCCCTTTTAATGTTAAGGTTTGGCTATTAAAAATATGATCAATTCTTCAGCTGATGACGATGTTAAAACCGGGAAACCTGAATGTTTCATACTCAGCCGTTGCTTGACAATGGGTTTTTCGTAATTAAACATAGAGGGTGGCAACGTTATTAATGCAATAAGCTTGTAAACAAACAATATTAAAAAGTGGGAGGGACATTATTATGGCTTATACCTGTAAAAATTGTGGTGCGGTGGCGGATGCTCCCGGACATCTGTGTAATCCCTGCGGCGAGGCGGAAAATTGTAGTTTTTGCGGATCACACAAGGTAGAGCATTCGCATATGTGCAAGGATAAATTGTCCGCCATGAAATATGTATGTGGCGGGTGTGGCCGTGTGGCTATGGAAGACAAACATCTCTGCGATCCTTCGCCCATCGGCTAGATGAATGTTAGAAAATGAAAAGCGGCAGAAGCTCCTGAAGGAGTCGACTCTGCCGCTTTTTTGTTATGGTTTTTAATGCCCCGTCTGCTTGCGGCGGGAAGATTCATTGCTCTTTAGTAATTTTAAACCGCATTTATTGTGGATTGCATAATCTTTTCACATATTTTCTTTCATAAGGCGATTTCTTCTTAACCTGGTGGCTGTTTTTAGGATAAAAAAAGGGCGCTAAATCTCCAGAAAAGATACTTAAGTTCGATTTTACTAAGTTTCTTAACTTTTAGACATACAATATATAGCAATTTAACTCAGTATACTACAATATGTGCTAATTCTATGAAATTATATTATAATTATATATAATTCTGTTTGACACACCAAGATTGTTTACATATATAATTATTATTGCCCTGGGTTAACCATCTATAATAATGCAATCAAAGGAGTTGATCATTAGAGATATCATTAAAGATATCATTCCTTTCGCATTTTTAATTAGTTGTATTTTATATATGCTTTTATAATTTCGTTTTTATAAAACAATATATAACCATGTGGCACAATTTTTTAAGTGTGCTAGGCTATAAAAAAATTATTCAAAGCTTAGCCTCCTATAGCCCCTGGGCAAATATCGCCCCAGGGGTTTTTTTTATTGCCAGGACAAGCTCGAAACCCCATCCCGGGCTGTTTGTGCTAATTATTTTCGATCTGCTTTTCAACTGTACGTGCTTAGCTCGTGGGATTAAGATTTTGAGTGCATTTGCCTATATGTAATAGGAGAGAAATAAATTGATCATAAAGTACTTAATTTTAGGCATTACGATTGTTTATGTTGTCACAGTTATAATTATTTACCTAAAGCCTGGAAGTTCGGCATGACGGTTAATGTTTTCTCCCTCGCAACTATGGCTTCTGTGTTTATTTTGTAACCGATGGCAATTATAATATAATTGTTGCCATCATGATTTGCCTCACTTATGTCATGATTTGAGGAGTTGCTCAATGTTTAGTACTGGCGACCCTTTTTTTGCCCTGTGCAACTATTTTGACAGGGTTTTTTTATTGCATTTCGTTTTGTTGTAATTTAATAGCATTATATGTAAAGAAGCCCATAAAGATAACCCGTAACCGAGAATTTACCATGGACTGAATATTAAGACCCCATTTCAAATAGAGGTGGGGTTTTGTGTTTTTATCGAAATGATTAACTATCTGATGTCTAATTTTATCTTTTTGATTCATCTGCTTTTATAAAGGTTCTTTTTAAAAAATTTTCAATAGAGGAGTTATGAATTATGAGAAAGTCTGCGAAATATTTATCTGTTTTTCCGATATCAATGATTTTATTATTTTTGCTATCCTGTTCAACTGGCTACAATAAATATGCTGACCAATACTATGAAGAAGGTCGAGTTTTTTATGAAAAAATGGAGTATGATAGATCAATTGATAGTTTTAAAAAAGTATTAGAAGTAGCACCATACGGAAAAGACAATGATTTGGTTTATTATAACTTAGGGATGGCATACTTTAAGCAACGTCAGTATCATGAATCAATATATCATTTTACAAAAGCATTGGAATTAATTCCCAAGAATAATCATAAAAGAAAATTCAATGTCCTAATGTGGCGAGGCAATGCATTTCAGCAAAACAAAGAGTTTGATAATGCAATAAAAGATTACTCAGATGCCATATACCTTATTCCAAAACACGGAGATATAAAGCACATTTATCTAAATAGAGCATGGTCTTGGATTAACAAAGGAGATTATGATAAAGCAATTGAGGATTTCAGCAACGCAATATCAATTGATCCCGAATTTGATGCCTCATATTATGGAAGAGCGTATGTATGGTATAAAAAAGCGGATTTGCAGCGTGCAATAATAGATGCGAAAGAAGCGGTAAAATTAAGTCCGGCAAATAACAAATATGATAACCTTTTGTATAATATCAAATCTTCTTTAAAGGAATAAAATAAATTCAAAAGCACAAATCGTATTTTCTTGAATGGGTTTTATTGTGTCGTTGGATTTAGATAATTTGATAATTTTTCTCCTGTAACCGAATGGAGTTAACAGACAAGATGAATTGGGTCAGGCCTTGAAAGACAAAAAGTATCATTAATTTAATTTATTAAAAAAGATGAACTTTCTGGCACATTTGGTACTTTCTCCGAAGGAGACGGATTTTATATCCGGAAACATCGCTGCGGATTTTCTTAAGGGCTCTGACAGAAAATTTGTCTCCAAAGGCGTCCAAAGCGGTATTTCGATGCATCGATTTGTGGATCAATTTACCGATACCCATGTGTTGGTAAAGACGAGCAAAGACAGAATAAAGAAACATTTCCGGTTGCTTTCCGGCGTTTTGATAGATGTGTTTTATGACCATTTTCTTGCCAAGGATTTCGAGCTTATTGCGAACATTTCTTTTGAAGAATTCTGTGAGTATATTTACGGAACTTTAGAAAAAAACATATCCGAACTGCCGCCAAGGTTACAACAGTTTTTGCCCGTTATGATTCGTGAAAATATATTGTTTTCCTACCGAAGGTTGGCGGGAATTCAAATAGCGTTAACCAGAATAAATCTAAGAGTTACAAAAAAGTTCTCTGTGGGGTTGGCAATGGCAATCTTAAACGACATATATGAATTTCTTGAAAACGACTTTAGACAATATTTTCCTTGCTTAATCAATGTTACAGAAAGCTATAGAAAAAATTACGGAACATTTCTATTGCCTGCACATATCAATTGAGGTGATACTATCATTGGTCATTGGTTTTGTGATGAAACAAATCCACATATAAACAAACGATACCTACCACCTTATAAGCGCACTTCCCCAAGTCAATCCGCCGCCGAAAACCGGAAGACAAATCAAATGCCCTGGCTGAATACATTGCTTTCGAACAGCTTCATCAAGCGAAATCGCGCAAGATGCAGAAGAGATATTTCCATATTTATGAACGGTAAGATAAAATTTGTCTAAAGGAATTTTTAAGGATTTTGCAATGTTCTGAAACATCCTGAGATTTGCCTGGTGAGGAATAAACCAATCGATATCTTGGATGCTGATATGGTTAAATCGAACAGCCTCCTTGATCGATTCAATAAAGTACTTGACTGCTATTCTGAAGCTTAGGTTTGCTTCGAAAATGTTTAAAAGATGCTTTTCCTCGTCCACGCTTTCATGGGAAATGGGGGTGGTTTTTGAACCCCCTCCGGGCAGCAGAAGATTCTGTCCATCAGCGCCATGGGTGTGTATGTGCGTGGATAACAGTTCAGGGCCTGTGTTATCACATGTCAACAGAGCGGCGCCGGCTCCGTCTCCCCATAGAATACAGGTGGCGCGATCCTTCCAATTCAGTGTTCGGGTCATCACCTCCGATGCCACCACGAGCACATATCGGCATGTTTTATTTTTGAGATATTGTTCGGCAATATTCAGTCCGAAAATAAAACCTGAGCAGGCTGCTGTGATGTCAAAGGTTACTGCTTGCGGTGCATCGAGTTTGGCCTGTAAAAAATTGGCAGCCGAGGGACAGCACATATCCGGTGTAATGGTGGCCACAATGATGAGATCTATGTCTTTTGCGGTCAAACCGGACATATCCAATGCTTTGACAGCAGCTTCACAACCTAAATCCGAAGTGGCGACTTCCGGGTTTGCGATTCTTCTCTCTCGAATACCGGTCCGTTGAACGATCCAATCATCTGTTGTGTCCAGACCGATTTCCTGTAAATCAAAATTTGTCAAGATGGTCGGAGGTAAATAAGAACCGGTTCCAATAATTCTAACAGTATCCATAGGTCTTGATAGATAAATCAGCGTCTTTTTAAAAAATGTCTGCCATACGACGGATACGTGACATTCTTGACTTTTGCCGCATTAAGGCTTTATTATCATAATAGGCTATTTCCTACAATAATAAGGTTTCGGTGGTAAAGCTTATCGTTAGGCTGCCGATAAGCCAACAGAAAGAGGAGATACAACTCATGCGTACTGTTGAACAACTCTTACAAGTTAAAGGCACTGACATCTGGTCTATTGAGCCCCTTACAACAGCATACAATGCATTGGAAATCATGGCTGAAAAAAATGTTGGGGCACTGCTTGTCATGGAAAAAGAGAAGGTGGTGGGGATTTTCTCTGAACGTGATTACGCCCGCAAGGTCATCCTGAAAGATAAATCTTCCAAGAATACATCTGTAGGCGAACTCATGACACGGGAGGTGTTTTATATTGATGCCAAATCTACTCTCGAAGAAAGTATGGCATTAATGACGGCCAAACGCATACGTCATTTGCCTGTCTTGAAAAGCAACCGGTTAATCGGTATCGTGACCCTTGGTGATGTGGTCAGACAGATCATCTCCGATCAGCAATTTGCCATTCGGGAACTTGAGAAGTATATCACCGGCGGTTAGCATGTATAACACCTCAATTTTCAATCTACAATTTTTTCGCTTAGAGGGTCACAAGTGCCAGAAGGTCTTTTTCCTTTTTTAATGCCGTTACTTCCATTTCTCTGACCTGAGCTGAAAGTTTTAAGACGTTTGATGAGTCTGTTATGGATTTTAAATTTATTTTCACGTTATACAGTGCGCCCAAGATGGCTGTTCTGGCCATCATGACGGCCACTAGTCCGTCGGTAACGGCATTGGGGTTACCTTTTTTCAGCACAATTTCCGCAAGTGACATGACCTTCAGTGTTTCGGACGCCACCTCCAGGGGAACTTCGGCAGCGCGTTTCAATGCCGTCTGAATGGCCATGGTCCTTTTTTTTGCTTCAGCTTCATTATTCTTTGGCATCTTAAAGGATGAGATCACCTGGTTATATGCCTCAGAATCCCGATCAATACATCCCGATAATTTTTCCCGGAATGCGGCGGCTTTTACAGAGATTTCTTTCATTTCTGTTTTTGTTGCTTCAAATCTCTTTCCGCCGCTGGTGAGATTAGCAACCATTTCCACGAGAGCGGCTGCAGAGGCAGCAGCCAGGGCTGAGATACTGCCGCCACCCGGGACTGGGTCACTCGAGGCGGTTTTGTATAAAAACGCATTCAATTTCATTTCAATCAACATTATATTTCCCCTAAATTTTATCCAGTGAATCTGATACGAGTTTTTCGATCATTGCTGTGTCGGGAATAAACGGGAGCGTGATGTGGTTTTGTTCCAGGTCATCCAGGTTGAAAGCGATGCTGGTTTCAATGGCGTTTTTATTTCCGGCCCAGGCCCTTCGGGCAACACCTCCCATGACATCCCATGTTATGGCCCGGCGGATAATGTCATCTACATTGTCACTCCCATCCAAAACCAGGCCAAAACCACCGTTAATGGCTTTTCCGATGCCCACACCACCACCGTTGTGCAGTGAAACCATGCTCATACCTCGTGAGGCATTTCCTGCAAAGCACTGGATGGCCATCTCTGCCATAATATTACTGCCGTCTTTGATGTTGGCCGTTTCTCTGAAAGGTGAATCTGTTCCACCGGTATCGTGATGATCCCGGCCCAGCATAACAGGACCGATGTCACCCTTACGGACCATGTCGTTAAATTTTAGCGCAATTTTCATCCTGCCCAAGGCGTCCTGGTAAAGGATTCTGGCCTGGGTTCCCACCACAAGACGGTTTTTCTTTGCATCCCGGATCCAGATATAATTGTCTTTGTCCTGAAATCGTCGTTCTGGATCAATGCACGACATGGCGGCCCAGTCGGTCTTTTCGAGGTCTTCGGGCTTTCCAGTGAGGCAAACCCATCGAAATGGGCCGTAACCATAGTCGAACATCATGGGTCCCATGATATCTTCTACGTAGGACGGAAAGATAAATCCGTCCATGGCGTCCTTGCCGTTCTTGCAGATTTCAGTGACACCCGCATCAAAGACAGCTTTTAGAAAGCTGTTCCCATAGTCAAAAAAGTAGGTGCCGCGGTTGACCAAGGTCTTAATGAGTTCGTAATGACGCCTCAAAGAAATGTCCACCATTTTTTTGAATCCGTTGTGATCGGTCTTTAGCATTTCAGTGCGTTGTTCGAATGTCAGGCCTTGAGGACAATAGCCGCCGTCATATGCCACATGACAGGACGTTTGGTCGGAAAGGAGGTCTATGGGAATATTATTTTTTACCGCATATTCGAGCAGGTCGACGATATTGCCGTAAAAAGCGATGGCGATACTGCTTTTATTCTCCTGGTATTGTTTTGCCAAAAGGAAGGCTTGGGCCGGTGCATCAACGATTTTAGTTACCCAGCCTTGATCGTGCCGGGTTTGGATTCGAGAGTCGTCAACCTCGGCAATAATTCCTATCCCCCGGGCGATCTCCACGGATTTTCCCTGGGCGCCGCTCATGCCCCCGAGACCCGAAGACACAAATAGATGTCCGGTAAGATCGTCCTCGGAAGACATTCCCAATTTTCTCCGAGCGGCGTTCAGGAGGGTACTATAAGTCCCATGAACGATTCCCTGCGGACCAATGTACATCCATCCACCGGCGGTCATCTGGCCGTAGTTGGCAACTCCCAGTGCAGCCGCCCTGTGCCAGTTTTCCTGGTCATCAAACATTCCCACCATAAGCCCGTTGGTTATAATCACTCGCGGGGCATCGGGACTGGATGCAAAAAGACCCAGCGGGTGACCGGATGACACCACCAGTGTCTGCTCTCGGGTGAGTTTTTCCAGATAGCGCTTGATCAATAGATACTGCATCCAGTTCTGACAAACCTGACCGGTTTCACCATAAGTGACCAGTTCGTAAGGGTAGAGCGCAATATCAAAGTCCAGATTGTTGTCTACCATCACCTGTAAGGCGCGGCCTTCAACACATTGTCCCTTGTATATATCAATGGGATGACCGATAATCCTGCCGGGAGGCCTGAAACGGTAACCATAAATTCTGCCGCGTGTCAGTAATTCTTCGAGAAATTCGGGGGCCAACATATCGTGCCAGTGCTCGGGGATATATCTGAGGGCATTTTTCAGAGCCAGGACGGTCTCACTTTTTGAAAGCGAAAAATGTCTCTTGGGGGCCCTGCGAATGTTGTCGACAAATTGCGGCATATCGGGCAATTCATCCAATATGCTTTCAAGCTTAATGGTCATTGCATTCGATGCATCGATATTATGGGCCATTTTCATACCTCATTTAGGTAAAGGGTGGGTCAACTTTATGGATTGCTGCACCAATGATGTATATATCACAATTTTCGATCCATAGACAAGGCAACCCCGGATTGTCAAGAAACCTTTGAGTAAATATATATCGTCGAGTCAGAATCAGGCGATCGTCCGGGTTAATTCTTGACATACAGCTTTAACATTTGTATTTTTTTACAATACTATTTTACCTTTAATAAATAAAAACAACTTTTTTCCTGAAATACTTAAGAAAAGAGAAGAAAATGGAACTTGATCAAATAATGGAAACATATGGTTTCAAGATATCATCGAGCTGTAGTGGTTTCGAGTGGTATGTCAAACAAGTCGAGCACAAAGGAAATGACGCTTTTGTTACCATTACCGCCGATGATGAACTTCATTTGCCTGAATCCATGGACGAACCGGTTATTGTGAATATCACAGACCACAATTCCGGTAATGAACTTGAAACATCTCAGCGTTTTGAGTCTCTAGGGGCTTATCTGGATACGCTTAATCCTCCGACCTGAATTTTTCCTTTACAGCATTGCAGACCGGACATTTTGGAGGCATTTCGTCTACGGCAATATAGCCGCAGATCTGGCAGACATAATACGTTGTCGATTCATCGGTATTTCCTTTAAGTGCTTCTTCTAAAAGTTTTAGGTGAATTTTTTCCACTTTGCCGAATTGATCAAACGCTTCGGAGGTTTTTTTCTTCCCTGCATCGATAGATAGCCGGGAAATTTTCGGGTATTTTATGGAGATTTTCTCATTCTTGATGTGTAACAGACGCTTTAGATATTCAGTTGGATCCCCAAGTTTACCTCTGATATACATTAATGCACGGCGTGCATGAATTTTTTCTGACCGTGAAATGGAATACAGCAGTTTGGAGAGTAAAACGTTTTCCTTTCTTTTAACTCTTGCCGCATACAATTTGTTCAAAGCGCTTGATTTGGACATGTTTGCAAAAGCCAATGCCATCTTTTGATCTAAGGTGTCCGACATGGTTTGTCCTCCTTTATTGTTGCCTAAACAAAGCGTTTCAAATAGTAGCCTAACCTCACATCGTTTGGTTCTCGGGCAAGTCCCTCGGAAAAAGTAAACCGTAATTTTTATCAAACCGTCAAGAATAAAACGTATCAAATTGATCTTTTGTTTCACCTGTGTTACTCAAGGCTAACATAAATCCCATCGTAATCTAAATATTGAAATAAAGATGCCGGTCTGCCAGAAATGCAAAGAAAAAATTTCCTTTTTCACAATTCGGGATAAAAATTACCCGAATCCATTGGGACCCGGATATTTATGCCGGAAATGCTATCAGCCTTATGGTCTTGCTTTGAAAAAATACTCGACGAACTTGGAAAGTGTGGACTCGGATCCTAAA
>JASFGF010000076.1:0-9356 GCA_050123915.1 Desulfobacterales bacterium
GAAGAGATCTATGGCGGTATGTGGGACTGTGAGCCTGATCCGATCAAACATGCCCACAAGATGATCGCCCATATCGATAAAAAGCGCAAAGCCCTGGGCATCGAAAAGGCAAGAGAACGGGTGCTCATGGATATGGCTGATCGTCAGGCTCTTGAAGCATAATAAATATGGAGGCTAAACATCAGCAAGCTTAATGTTACAGGATTTGTTCATATGAGGTTGGAATAAATTCTCAACGAAGGAGGAACGTATGTCAAAGCTAGTCGCATTTGCTGCCATTCAGGGCGGCTATAATGTTGTTTCAGAAGTTGAAGGGCTTTTAAGAAACGCTCTTGCAACCTATAATGCGGATACCAAAGTTGAGTTTCCGAATACC
This sequence comes from Desulfobacterales bacterium, assembly GCA_050123915.1. GTDB lineage: Bacteria > Desulfobacterota > Desulfobacteria > Desulfobacterales > UBA11574 > UBA11574. Next base: position 377 of record JASFGF010000076.1, read on the forward strand.
GGTTATTATTTGCCGGTGATTTACTCACTTCTGGGTCATAAGGTTGAAAACTTGGAAGATTTGCAAAAACCGTTGAAGTTTGCCCGGGGGCTGCTTCCGCCCCATATCAAACGGGTCAATCATCTGCCGTATCTGGGGCCCCTTCTGGATGCCGGTATGGCGGCGATACTCGCTTATGAAATTAGAGAAGGGATCCGAAGTGTGACCGACCCTGATTTTTATTATCCCCAGGAGGACCCGGATATAGAAGCCGGCAAGATCTGGCTGGGTCCGGCAGACGATGTTATTTTGAGAAAAAGAGGGGTGGAGTTTGTGGACGGTTCCGCGCCCGGCTTTGCAGCCATCGTAGGGGCATGCCCCACGCCTGAGATTGCAAAGATGATTGTCGAGGATTACCAGTTAAAGAATCTTTATATCTTCTGCGCATCCGGCCACAACGGAACGTCGGTCATTGATCAGCTCATTGAAGCCGGTGTTCAGATCGGATGGAACACCCGGATCGTACCTTTTGGTCCGGATATTTCATCGGCCGTATTTGCGCTGGGGTTTGCCAATCGGGCGGCCATGGCTTTTGGCGGGGTTGAACCCGGTGACTATAAAAAGATTCTTTTATATAATAAAAACAGGATTTTTGCCTTTGTTAACGCCTTTGGTGAAATCGGAACCCGCTGGGCATGTGCCGCAGCAGGCTGTGTCAACTGGGGTTTCCCGACCTTGGCTGATACGGATGTTCCCGAGATTCTGCCCACGGGTATCTGCACCTACGAACACGTGGTGCCCAATGTGGCCCATGATGAAATCTGCCAGAGATCCGTGGAAGTACGAGGACTCAAGGTCCATGTCACCGAGATTGATATCCCACTGGCTTTTGGTCCGGCATTCGAGGGTGAACGGGTCAGGGGAAAAGATCTGTATGCCCAGTGCGGCGGCGGCAAAACCCAGTGTACCGAGCTATGCAAGATGGCCGAGATGAAAGAGATTGATGATGGCAAGGTGGAAATCATCGGTCCTGACATTACCGATGTTAAGCAAGGCGAAACCTTTCCTCTGGGAATCTATATCCAGGTGGCCGGTCGTGAGATGCAGGAAGATTTTGAACCGATTCTCGAGCGCCAGATCCATCACCTGATCAACTATATCCAGGGGATCATGCATATCGGTCAGCGGGACATTTCATGGATTCGTGTGAGTAAAGCAGCCATGGAAAAGGGTTTTACCTTAAAGGATCTCGGTGTTGTTCTTCATGCCAAATTCCATCAGGATTTTGGTAATATTCTGGATAAAGTTCAGGTTACCCTTTATTCCAAAAAAGAGGATGTGGACAAACTGACCGAAAGGGCCCGGGCAGAGTACAAGCATCGGGACGAACGGGTTGAGAACATGACGGATGAAGCAGAAGAGATTTATTATTCCTGCACATTGTGCCAGTCTTTTGCGCCCAACCACGTCTGTACAGTAAGTCCCGAGCGAACCGGTCTCTGCGGTGCTTACAACTGGATGGACTGCAAGGCATCCTATGAAATCAATCCCACCGGTCCCAACCAGCCTATAGAAAAGGGTGAGACTATCGATGCGAAGCTGGGCCAATGGAAAGGAGTTAACGACTTTGTTTCAAAAGCCTCACGTGGAAACATCACCCATTACAACTTTTATTCCTTGGTGCAAGATCCCATGACCACCTGCGGATGCTGTGAATGTATTGCAGCCATGCTGCCCACTTGTAACGGCGTCATGACCGTGGGCCGGGACTACATGGGTGAAACACCCTGCGGTATGAAATTTACCACACTGGCCGGTGTCATGGGTGGTGGACAATCGTCACCGGGGTTTGTGGGCCATTCCAAGTTCAACATTACCCAGCGTAAGTTCATTGTGGGCGACGGCGGTCTGTTTCGATTGGTCTGGATGCCCAAAATGCTTAAAGAAGAGCTCCAAGAGCGGCTCATCAAGAGGGGTGAAGAACTTGGCGATCCGGACTTTATCAATAAGATAGCTGACGAGACCGTAGGCACCACAGAAGAAGAGATTATGCCGTTCCTCGAAAAAGTGGGGCATCCGGCCCTTTCGATGGATCCGCTGATCGGATAATCTATAACACTTCAAAGGTTTAAGGAGCGAAAAATCGTCGCTCCTTAAACCTTGCAATTGAATATCACAACTTGAAACCTGATCCATTAGAATAAGGAGATAAAAATGGCATTAACCGGTATTCAGATTTTCAAACTACTGCCGAAAACCAACTGTAAGGAATGCGGGGTTCCCACATGCCTTGCTTTTGCCATGAATCTGGCATCCGGCAAGGCGGAACTCGACGCCTGCCCGTACGTATCTGACGAGGCAAAGGAACAGCTCGCGGAAGCTTCGGCGCCTCCCATCCGGCCCGTGGCGCTGGGACAAGGTGTTCGAAAGACGAAAGCCGGGGGTGAAACCGTGCTCTACCGTCATGAAAAAACCTTTTACAACCCGACACCCGTCGGTGCGATGGTGGGCTCCGATATTGCCGCGGCTGATCTTGAAAGCAAGCTTAAAGCCTGGAATGCGTTTCAGTTTGAGAGAGTTGGATTTAATCTAAGGCCCGAACTGGTGGCTTTGAAAGATGTCAACGGAGACAAGGATGCCTTTGCAGCGGCGGCAAAAACCATTGCCGAGACCTCGGAATTCAACCTGGTTTTAATGTCGGAAGATGCCGACGTAATGGCCGCCGGAATCGAGGCCTGTAAATTCAAACGCCCGTTGATCTATGCCGCTACCGAAGGTAATGTCGATGCCTTTGGTGCGCTTGCCAAAGACAATGATTTGCCTTTGGCGGTCAAGGCGGATTCTGTTGAAGGTCTTATTCCGCTGACCACCAAGTTAACGGAAATGGGCCTCAAAGACCTGGTCATCGATTCTGGAGCCAGAGAGATTAAGCAGGCGTTCGAGGACCAGATCGTCATACGCCGTGAAGCTCTCAAATCTTTAAACAGAGCACTTGGTTTTCCAACCATTACGTTTCCGTGTGAAATGGCATCGAATATAGACATGGAAACACTGATTGCCGCGATGTTTATTGCAAAGTACGGCGGTATCACCATTCTGTCCGATTTTAAAGGTGGGAGCCTTTTCTCTTTGCTGGTTGAACGGCTGAATATCTTCACCGATCCTCAAAGGCCCATGACCGTGACAGAGGGTATTTATGAAATCGGCAATCCGGATGAAAATTCTCCGGTACTGGTCACCACAAATTTTGCGTTGACATACTTTATTGTTTCCGGTGAAATTGAAGGAAGCAAGGTGCCGACATGGCTGCTGATCAAAGACGCTGAAGGTCTGTCTGTTTTGACGGCTTGGGCTGCTGGAAAATTCTCCGGTGACGACGTGGGGATGTTTGTCAAGAAATGCGGCATCGCGGATAAAGTAAAAACCAAGGAAGTTATTATTCCCGGATATGCAGCGGCCATTGTCGGTGATATGGAGGAAGAATTGCCGGACTGGAACATTACGGTTGGTCCGAGAGAGGCTGCTCATATTCCGGCATTTCTCAAAGCAAGGTAAAGGCTTAAAAAGTATTGCCGGATGTTGAAATATCCATTAAAATTGTTTTTTAGGTGAACAGTTATTGGTCGCTTGGCGAGAGTCAATGGTGTTTGTTGTGTTGATGTTGAATTTTGACAACACAAAAAGCTTAAATTGACAGATGGTGAGTGGCAGATGACACACAAGATACAGTGACGGGGTCCTGCCCCGAAAACATTTGGCGGGTGCCGATAAAGGAGGGAGGTCATATGTTACTTTTAGGTGAGAGTTTAAACGTTATATCTAGAAAGATCGGCAAGGCATTCAAAGAACGTGATCCCAAGCCGATTCAGGAGGAAGCCCTTTTTCAAAAGGAAAAAGGGATGGATATTATTGACATCAACCTTGGCCCTGCCAAAAAAGATGGACACGAGTTGATGCCCTGGGTGGTTGAGGTGGTCCAGGAGGTGGTGGATGATATTCCTCTGGCTTTGGATACATCCAACATCGAAGCCATAGCCGCAGCACTTAAGGTTTGCAAACAGACGCCCATTATCAATTCCATCATGTGCCGCCCGGAACGCTATGAGAAGATGGTTCCTTTGGCCGCGGAATACAATGCCGACTTTGTTGCGCTGATGTGGGGGCCCGAGGGGCTTCCGCGGGATGAGAATGAACGCGCGGCGCTGTGCGTTGAACTGCTGTATTTCGCCAATGAAGCCGGCATCCCCAATGAAAAGATCTGGGTGGATGGTATTGTGACTCCCGTGAATATCCAGCAGCCACAAGCCATCAGCCTGATGGAATTTCAGGGAATGATCCAGGATATCGCTCCAGGCGCAAGGAGCACCTGTGGGCTGTCGAACATATCCAATGGTCCGCCGGATCATCTGCGGCCGATTTTGAATCAAACCTACATGGTGATGCTCCAGAAATATGGGATGGAATCGGTGATTGCCGATCCGCTGGACGACCAGTTGATTTCCATTGCCAGGGGTGAACGCCAGGATATTGTCGATCTGATTTATGGCATTATGGATGGTGATGAACCGGATATGGGCAGTCTTTCGAAAGAGCTGCAAGATTATGCAAAGACAACCAATGTCATCCTTGGGAAGTCTCTCTATTCGGATTCATGGCTTGAACTCTAATTGTTAATTAAAAATACGTTTTTAAAAGGCCCCTCCTTGCGGAGGGGCCTTTTTTATTGAAAATAATGGCAACCTCTGATATTTTTACATATTGATGTTTGAAGATATTTTCAATCATCAATTTCAACCTGTTAAATACCACCTTTGGTAGCCCTCTTTCGGAGGATTTAACAGGGCAAGCAATCATAAATCGTCAATCAAATTGGGGGTCCGATGGTACAATCAAAAGCCCTTGAAGTTAATATTGCCAGTTATCATATTGATGTCACCATAGATGAAAAATATTCGGTTCTGCAAGAGGTGATGTCCAAATATTACGGCATCATGGAAGGGTTTAATACGTTTCTCAAAGAGCTTGCTCATCCTTATAAAAACTGGCAATTCATCGTTCAGGAAGCAAGGGTCTATTCTCTCGATTATTTTCATCTCCTGAAAAATCATCCCAAGGGACCTGAAGCTGCGAAACTGTTTGTCGATATTTTCACACAGGCAATTAATACAAACATCGACTCAGACGTCAAAGATGATGCTGTAGACAATTTTATGCTTTTTATTCAAAAAGTTATAAAAGAATCTGAAGCTGACTATAAAAGATTCAAACCGATCCTTGATGATGCATTCGATCGTATCAGAAATTATGAGGGAGACGATTTCTTTTTATTTGTTAAAAGCTTTTATCAAATAAGAAAACTGGCTCAGGCGCTATTGAATTATTCAACTGAAATGAATGAGGATTGTGAATCCATCAATCGGCTTCTTGTTCAATATTATGATCGTATATACGGTTACTGGCTGGATGAAAGGGATCCTTGGGAATGGTTTAAAGAAGAGGCGGATAAAGTTGACAGTCCGAAAAAAATAAAGAGTTTTTTTAAAAATATTTCCCACGACCAGGTCCATCAGTATAAGGATCGGCTTGAAAAAATAGTATCCTCTAAAGCCATGACATCGGAAGATACGTTGAAAAGACTGGTTGAACTTCCCGATTACACCCAATTTGTTGAAGCGTATCGTAAAATTCCTCAAAATCTTCTGGATATATGCCCTAAAATCCATTTGGGTCATCAGTGGAAGCTGATTTTCCTTTTCCATATTATGAATATTTCCGGTTTGTCGGTGATCCATGAGGAAGCGTTAAGGGACATCAACAGAACTTTGAGTTGGCTTATTGCCCATGAGAGTCATCTGAATATTGGAAACTTGATTCATAAAACTTTTTCCATATTAAAAACACGAGCCCGTGAATACCCGGCAACAACACTCAACTGTATTCTTAATATGGGAAAAGGGGTATATAAAACAGATGACAGCGATCTCGTCAAATTTTTTATCGAATATGTTATTGATTTAGGATTTCAGTCACCGGGCATCGGCGGTGTTGGAAATGACTGGCAAATAAAAGTCAACCCTGCCCACATCCTTAATATCCGAACTTGGCTCGAGCTTATTGAACTCAATCCCATGTGGTCCACCCGGCTTCTTTCATACCTGATTATCCATCTGGCAATATGCGGTGTATTTATTAAGGATATAGACCTTTTTCCGCGTGATGTTACCAAACTGCTCAACAGCCGTATTGGACCGGTATATAATTTGGTCAAACAGCTTTGCAGACTTTTTCCAGTCTATTTTAACGATATTGGTGCAGAAGGAAAACTTCGGGATATATCTACAAAAATTGACGAAATATCAGGCAGAAGGGATCTGTTAATTCATTTTTTAAGAAAGCAGAGCCATGTGGAAAGCAGTAATCGGATCATCGATTTTATGAAGGCGATTTTTGATTTCTGGAAAACAAAAGAAAAAGGAATTCTGGAAGCCTTTGTTCCGCCCAATATTTACACGGAAATCGATGCCGAGGGACCGTACGTCGACGGCGTTCACGAAGTCATCACACGCTTTAAAGAAAAAGGGATATCTTTACCGAACGGTCTTGTCACACTTCGAGAAGATGAGATAAAGTCGATAGTTGAAGGGGTTTCAGGCGTATCAAAGCAAGATTTGGAGAGGGTTGAGCTTGCGATAGCCTTATATAAACTTTTAGACCAGAAATACAATCTCAATTTTGTTGAAATGGATAATTACCTTGCTCAACTCCAGGCCGGAGCCTTCCCGGATTTAAGCAAATTGCGTGATGCTTTAAAAGAGTCTGATGTAAGTAAAAAGATATACAAACTGCTCGACTATCTGGAAGAGCTAAAAAAAATAATACTATCTGAACAGACCTATGAAATCAAAGAGGATATTTATAAAAAAAGACATATCACCATAGACATTCCTTCCATGTACGGCAGCTATCGTGAAAGAAAGTTTGACTCTCTCGGGCTCGCATTTCGAATAAAATCTCTGGTAAATGTTCTTTTTGAAGAGCTGGTAGCTGATACGGATCTCAACCTGATAACAAAAGCCACTTTTTATCAAATATACAACCGGTTAAGCTTGTTTTACAAAGCGCTGCAACTCGATGGAATTCCCTCGGTTGAAATTGAGCGCCAGCTCGACATACTGGCCCAATCACTTGAGGCCAGAGAACTTACGTTTACACAGTATCTTGACATTTTTAAGGGATTCGCCCTGGCGGTAAGGAATATCATCAACGATTATTTTAATAATATTCATGGTGAAAATCTGAGCCAGATTCTATCTCAGATACCTATGGAGGGGATTCTGCCGAAATACCTTCCGTTGAGCGGCAAAATTGATGATGAAAAGCTGAAACACAGAGTGTCTGAAATTTTCTTCCGGGATCGGATCGCTTTTTCTTTGGGACTTCAGCAACTCGATCTCTTTTTAAGCCGAATTTTAAATACCCTTTTTCAACAGGCCAATAAACTTCCCAAAGACAAACTGCATCATCTGCTTCTTTATGATCCAAAAAGGGCAATGACGTCTATGGATAAAATTCCCAGATTGGTTTCCGGAATCATTCATCTGGGAAGCAAAGGACTGAATCTTGTTAAACTGAAGAATTTTGGAATGCCGGTTCCCCCGGGTTTTATTATTACCACCGAGGCCTTCCGATGCAGAGAAATAATAGACGGTTATTTACCGGCCAAACAAAATTTCAAGGATCAAATTTTACGGCAAATATCTAATATTGAAAAAATAAGCGGAAAAATCTTTGGTGACCCTATGAATCCCTTGCTTTTATCCGTAAGAAGCGGGTCTGCCATTTCACAACCCGGAATGATGGATACGTTTCTTAATGTCGGGATGAACGAAGAAATTGCGACAGGTATTGCAAAACGCACGGGTAATGCGTGGTTTGCCTGGGATAGTTATCGCCGCTTTTTGCAATGTTACGGCATGGCCTCAGAGCTGGAAAGAGATGACTTTGATGCGATTATCAGCGAATTGAAGCGAAGGGCCGGTGTCCAGTTTAAAAGGGAACTTACCGGTTTCCAGATGCGAAAAGTGGCCATGACTTACAAAAGCATGATAATGGATTCAGGGACAGATGTTGTCGACGATCCTTTTGAACAGCTTTATCTAACGATTAAAAAGGTCTTCAACTCCTGGGAGGGTCCCAAAGCGAGAACATATCGTAAAATTATGGGAATATCCAATGACTGGGGAACAGCCGCAACGGTTCAAGAAATGGTTTTTGGAAACATTACCCAGCAATCCGGTACCGGCGTTGTTTTTACGCATAATCCCAGATGGTCAGAGGACAGTCTGAGGCTGTGGGGTGATTTCACCATCGGAAATCAGGGTGAGGATGTTGCTTCAGGCCTGGTCAACACCCTGCCGATATCGATTATTCAGCAGGACATTGAGATGCGAGAAACAGACATTACCCTTGAAAGTCATTTTCCCGAGATTTACAAGGCATTAAAAGGTTTGGCGGACGAGTTGATCCATGCAAAGGGATGGAGTCCTCAGGAGATGGAGTTTACTTTTGAAAGCCCTCGTGCAGAAGATCTGTACCTGATGCAGAGTCGGGATATGGCCATACGTGAACGAAAGAAAGTTTTGACGTTTGACTTCGATGATATTACGAGAGATAACTTATTAGGGCATGGTGTCGGGGTCAGTGGTGGCGCTATGAGCGGACGGATCGTTTTTGATCTTAAAGAGATCGACCAATGGAAAAACAAGGAACCCGGAACGTCTTTGATTCTTGTAAGGGGGGATACGGTTCCTGATGACATTAGGGAGATCTATGCAGCGGACGGTCTGTTAACGGCCCGTGGCGGGGTAACGTCTCATGCCGCTGTTGTGGCTTACCGGCTGGGGAAAACCTGTATTGTGGGGTGTGGCAACTTTATCTGCAACGAAAAGGAAAAGAGTTGTCGATTTGACGACGCAGAGTTTAAGTCCGGGGACTATTTGAG
>JASFGF010000077.1:0-9348 GCA_050123915.1 Desulfobacterales bacterium
TTTAGACACTTCCTATGCGAGAAAACTCGGGGTCAATTGTGACGATTTGCTGGTATCTCAACCGGATACAGGGGAACAGGCACTCGAAATTGCAGACATGCTTGTCCGAAGCGGAGCATTGGATATCATCGTGATTGACTCTGTTGCCGCACTTGTTCCCAGGGCTGAGATAGAAGGCGAAATGGGAGATTCCCACATGGGACTTCAGGCCAGACTTATGTCTCAGGCGTTGAGGAAATTAACCGGTACCATCAGCAAGACGAGAACTTCAGTGATTTTTATTAATCAGATTCGCATGAAAATCGGTGTCGTATTCGGAAATCCTGAGACAACGACCGGCGGTAATGCCCTTAAATTCTATGCTTCGGTCAGACTCGACATCCGTCGCATCGGCTCCATAAAAGATGGGCAGGAGATTGTGGGTAACCGAACCCGAGTACGTGTCGTAAAGAATAAAATGGCGCCACCTTTCACCGAGGCTGAATTTGACATCCTGTATGGAGAGGGAATATCACAGACTGCAGACCTCATCGACACCGGTGTTATGGCCGGTATCATCGAGAAAAGCGGTTCGTGGTATTCGTATGATGGAGAAAGGGTGGGTCAGGGCCGTCGGAACGCACAAAATTTTCTCAAAGATAATCCAGATATTTACAATTCAGTATTAAACAAAGTCAATGAAGCATTGGGTTTTTCGAAAAAAAAACACGAGGGCACTGAAGGTGATTCGTGAATCGAAACGTTTATTACAATTCTGAAACGGAGTAAAGCATGACGGGAAACGAAGTTCGAAAAAAATTTCTTGATTATTTTGAAAAACATACCCATCAGATCGTGAGGAGCTCATCTCTCGTTCCTTCCGACGATCCGACACTTTTATTCGTGAATGCCGGTATGGTCCAGTTTAAGCGTGCTTTTTTAGGGGAAGAGAAAAGAAATTATGTCAGGGCGGCGACATCCCAGAAGTGCGTTCGAGCAGGAGGAAAACATAACGATTTGGAAAACGTTGGTTATACTGCCAGACACCATACGTTTTTCGAGATGCTGGGCAATTTTTCCTTTGGGGATTATTTTAAGGAAAAGGCCATCGATTTTGGATGGGATCTGCTGACGAACGGCTATGGACTGCCAGAAGAAAAACTGTGGGTTTCCATTTATCTTGACGATGACGAGGCCCATGAGCTCTGGCACAAAAATATTGGGGTACCGGAAGAAAAAATCTTGCGTTTTGGTGAAGAGGACAACTTCTGGGCCATGGGTGATACCGGCCCCTGCGGACCCTGTAGTGAAATTCACATGGATCGCGGAGAAGAATACGGTTGCGACCGGCCGGATTGTGGCGTCGGCTGCGAATGCGACCGCTTTTTAGAGATCTGGAATCTGGTGTTTATGCAGTTCAATCGCGAAGCCTCCGGCAAGATGGATCCGCTCCCCAAACCGAGCATCGACACCGGGATGGGGTTGGAACGGCTGGTTGCCCTGATTCAGGATGTGCCCACCAATTATGACATCGACCTGATCCGGCCCATCATGCAAAGGGTCGAAGAACTTGCTGAAACGAAACTGGGCAAAGCGTTGGAATCGGATGTGGCCATGAAGGTCATTGCCGATCACAGCCGGGCGGCTGCCTTTTTGATCGGAGACGGCATCCTGCCTTCCAACGAGGGACGCGGATACGTGCTGCGGCGTATCATGCGCCGGGCCATCCGTTATGGCCGAAACATCGGTCTAACCGATCCGTTTTTACATAAAACCGCAGAGGTCGTATTTGACATTATGAGGCCTGCCTATCCCGATCTTATTGATGCCAAAGCCTTTATCACCAGTGTTATCAAAAACGAAGAAGTTCGATTTTCAGAAACTCTGGATCACGGTCTTAAAATATTGAACGACGGTCTGGCAAATCTGAAAGCCAAAGGCCAGAAACGGGTGCCGGGTGACCTGATATTCAAACTTTATGACACTTACGGGTTTCCGGTGGATATTGTCCAGGATGTGGTCAGGGACGAGAACCTGGATCTGGATATGGACGGCTATGATCAGGCCATGAAGGAGCAGCGTGCCAAGTCCAGAACGGTTGCGGCGTTTACCGAAATCAGCGAGGCATACAAAAATATTTCGGCAGAAGGCATCATGCCCGAGTTTGTCGGTTATGATAAGACAACGTGTGAATCCAAGGTTCTTCTTCTGGTTCAAGAGGGTCTGGAAGTTGAAGAAGCGGTAAGCGGCCAGAGTGTTGAAGTTGTTACAGAAGCAACACCTTTTTACGGTGAGGCCGGCGGTCAGGTCGGCGACAGCGGTAAAATTACCGGCCCGGATTTTGAAATGAAAGTTGATGACACAATTAAAGACCCCACAGGAATTATTATACACAAAGGCAACGTGGTTTCGGGAAGCATTCAAAAAGGACAGAATGTGACCCTGACGGTCGACAAGACTTCGCGTCGAGCAACCGAGTGCAATCATACGGCCACTCATTTGCTTCATTTTGCCTTGCGAAAAGTTCTGGGTGACCATGTCAAGCAAGCCGGTTCTTTGGTGGCGTCGGACAGGTTCCGTTTCGACTTTACCCACTTTTCCCAGACCACACTCAAAGAGCTGGCAGAAATTGAAACCATCGTTAATGAGCGGATACGTGCCAACGTACCGGTTGAGACCGTGGAGATGGAGGCCGAGGAAGCTTTCAAATCCGGCGCCACTGCCCTTTTTGAAGAAAAATACGGTGATCGTGTCCGGATGGTTTCTTTAGAAGAATTCAGCAGGGAGTTGTGCGGCGGGACCCATACAGGGGCCACCGGAAACATCGGTCTTTTCAAGATCGTCGAGGAATCGAGCGTGGCTTCCGGCATTCGGAGAATCGAAGCTTTGACCGGCGAGGCAGCCTTGGCGCAAATCCAAAAAACTGACAGGCTTCTGAACGAAACCGCCCGCATGCTCAAAGAACGACCTGACATTGTACCTCAAAGGGTCGAAAAAATGCTGGCCCATCAGAAATCCCTTGAAAAGGAAGTCGATCGTTTGAAAGCAAAGGTCGCCTCCGAAGCGATCGATGATATCGAGGCGGAGGTAAAAACCGTAAACGATGTCAAGGTACTTGCCAAAAAGGTTGCGGTGGATCAGCCGGCGGCTTTAAGGGATTTGGCTGACAGGTTCAAGGACAAAATACAGTCGGGCATCGTGGTCCTGGGAAGTGCCGCCGGCAATAAAGCCATGCTGATCGTTATTGTGTCCAAAGACCTGACCGACCGGTTTCATGCCGGAGAGATCGTCAAGCAGGTTGCGGCCGTTGTCGGCGGCGGCGGCGGCGGAAGACCGGATATGGCCCAGGCCGGTGGGAGCAAACCGGAAGAACTGGATGCAGCCCTTGAAAAGGTGTATGAGATTGTGGCGCAGGTTTAGGTGCCTTTTAGTACATCAATCATTGAAAAAACTTGTCCCTGTGCACCTTCAGCCACTTTTTTGTCAAGATAAATCAGTGCGTCAAGGGTTCCCTGGGCATAGACATCTCTACCGTTGACATTGTGTGTAAATTCGAATCGGACCGTTTTGTCTTCTGAGTCGAGACGGTAAGTGTGCCATCCATGTCCTTCAAGGAATCTTTCGGGGATATTCCAGACGGTTTTCTGTTTATCGGGATCCCGTTCTTTTTTAATATCTTTTTCAGCAAACACCAATCCCAGGCTGGTAAAATACCGGACCATCGCCTTTGCAGTTCCACTGGTGTCTGCCTTTCCTTTCTGATGACTTTCTTTGATTTCGAGAGAATATCCTTTGAAAAGATCAGGAAACGTGTTGGCTGCATATTCCATCATGGCTTGAAAACCAACAATTTGCTTGGCCATATTCGGTGCAATGACCCCGGGAATTGAAGATTTTCGCACCGTCTCCTCAAGGCCCTGACGATCTCCGCCCGTTGTACCCATGACAAAGGGAAGTCCATGACGGCAATAAAATTCAGCGTTGCTGTTGACTGCCGAAGGATGGGTATAGTCCACGCTCAAAAACAGACCTTCTTTATCCTTTATGTCTAAAATAGATTGATCCCGGTCTTGGGGCTGAATCAGATCAAAGGAAACAGAATCGATGATGGTTTCGGTGTCGGTGATTTCCGGCCCGGTCAGTGATTGTGTGATCAATTCAAACCGGTTGTTTTCAAGGGCGTGTTTAGCAACATTGACGGCCATATTTCCGGGCAATCCGTTTATCATGAGTTTTATAGGGTTCATCGCGCACCTCCTAATTCCTTTACGATCGATGTTAGATTTGGAAATTCCGTATCTCCAAAAGAAGAAAGATTATGTTTTAATGTTTTTATAGCATTTGGGATATATTTTTCAAAGTAAGTTTTTTTCTTTATTCGGCTCAGAAAACCAAAGGCCCCCAAAATTTGCAAATTGCGGGTGATGGCGCAGTATTGATAACAGGAAAGAAACTTGTCCGGATCGATACGGATAACCGGTGAAAGTGTTTTGACGGCAAATTCCAATAGGATTTCTTGAACAGGCTGGGATAAATTAACATAGGGATCGATGAGTAAAGAAGCAAGATCGTATTGGATCGGACCCAGACGTCCACCCTGAAAGTCAATAAAATAAAAACGATGGTTTTTTACCATGATGTTTCTGGATTGAAGGTCACGATGCATGAGCCCACTAATGGAAAATTTTAATGCCTTGTCTGCGAGAGATCTGAATTCGTCTTCAATATCCATAAAACGTATATCCATTCCCAAATAGCCCTTTAAAAAAGCATCGACAAAATAACGGCATTCCTTTTCGATGATGAGGTCCTTGGTGTAATAGGCGGTCTGATAAGTCCAGGCCGGATCAAAATCTTTGCCCCCCGCCATGGAGAGTTTTCCGATGTATTGTATCAGCAATTTATAATGTGTGATGATGTTGTCCTGATTATCAGTGTTTTTCACGAATGTCTGGAAGCTAATATCTCCTAAGTCTTCCATGAACACATGGCCGGAAAACGTATCATAACTATAAATTTGCGGTACGGGTATGCCTTGGTTGTGCAGATGAAGCCCGATGGCAACAAAAGCATCTGTTTCACCGGTTGAATCATCTCGCCTGATGCCGTGATCCGCCATCACAAGGGATTTATTTTCACAGGTTACGCGGTACCATTTCCTGTCGGATCCGTCCCCGTAGAGCTCTGTTCGGACAATGTTGTCTCCCATTATTCCGGGAAAAGCCTGTTTGAAAGCTTCGGGAGCCATTTTATCGAAAACCGCCCGTTTGTATCTTTCGGGGGTCCCGAGATCTTTCCAGTAGTGGTGTTTTGTAATATATGCACATATTTTTTTGTTTTGAGATAGAAGTTTTTTATAACCATCGATAATGCTAAAAAAGGCATCATCAGGGATTAACTCAAGCAATTCCGGGTTTAGAACCTGTATTCCGGTAAACGTGAGTCTTTTATATTCTTCGAACTCAAATGATTTTGAACCATTGAGTTCAGAATCGTAATTGTCGGTTATGGAAAAACGCCCATCAAAATTTTTAATAAAATCGTCTTTATTTAATACTACAGTGTTAAATTCCGGGTCGTTGTGCAGAACCAGCGTTACGGGATGACCATGATTTAAGTGAAATTCATAAACGTTTTTAAAATCTATATCTGTAACAATGTCACTGTTTATGACCATAAAAGGGGTATTATCCCAGAAATCGGCTACGTTCTTTATGGCACCTCCTGTTCCGAGAATGTCGGGTTCATAACGGGTTGTGACCGGAACCGGGTATTTTTTTTCAGCCAGATAAGCATCTATCTTTTGATGCAGATGATGAGTGTTGACGATAATTGCTTTACAGTTAGAATCTATCAGATTGGAAATTATGATATCCAGCAGTGGACGGTTCGAAATGGTAAACAGCGGTTTGGGGGTGTTTTCAGAATAGGGTCTGAGTCTCGTAGCAAGACCCGCAGCCAGGATGAGTGCCTTCATATTAAATGGTATACAGTGATTAGTAATTAGTGAACAGTAAAGAGTAAAGGGTAACGACTCGAGTTTTTAACCCTCAATTTTCAGCCTGAAATATCAAAGGCAGTTTAGGTATTTATGAATTCCGTCGGCATAGAATAATATTTTCTCGTTATCATCCGATCCCTTTACGCCGTTGTAGGTAAAAAATTCTATCCCATTATTGTAGTTGATTATGGAAAGCGCTTCCTTTCGTTCGATTTCCTTCTTTTTGTACATATGATTTCCGATGGCTTCGATTTTTTTCAATCGTTCTTTGGCTTTAATGGAATTTTGAGGATATTTCATAAAATAGTTCAATACAATCCAGTATGATTCAAAATAGGGTTTCAGAAATCTTGAAAAAAGTTGAAGTTTTCTAAAACCGAAAGACGTCAGGTTGTAAGTGTCAGGCAATTTGGGATGTGGCATTAAAATGGCTTCGTCAATAAAAGCCTTGAGATTTTTTCGCACAAAATACTCAGGTGTCTTGTCGACGTCATATGCGAACTCATATTTAAAGAGATACTGAAGAAAATTGTAGTCGGCATGCAGATCAGACGCTGAAAACTGGAAAGCATCTTTAACGAGTATGGAAAGGGCGGCAATGGCTGCGGGAACGAAAAAGGAGATGCAGTTGTTTTTGTAATATTCTAAATTTGGACGTTTGTTTTCATTGATTTTGAATAACGCGTCGGAGAGCAGATCCCCCGGGTCTTTGGTAGCCTTGTCTATAAATTTTCTTTGCACATAAGTGTCAAGCACGTGCTCTATGGTATTAACAGGGTCTAATATGAGTGTGTCAGCCAGTTTGGCTTTTTGAGATAAAAGATAGTTCATATATGTTTCGACGTGAGACATGATGTGATCAAAAGAAAAACTTTTCTTGGCACAGTTGAGAACAGCAGCCGCAACAAGGGCGTGGGGCGTCACAACTGAAACATTATTAATGGCGTTAATAACCCTGTGCCCTAAGTTGCGGCAGAGGATGTTAAACTCTTTGGACGGCATATTTTCAATGGGTGTACCGTATTGCAGCAAAAGGTCTTTAAGGGATAAGGGATCATGAAACTGTATATAGATTCTTCCATACCGTTTATTTAAAAATTTTCTTGCTTTGATTACTTGCATAAAATTCTCGGGCTGCTTTTCTTTTCCCTCGACTTCGTGAAGGTATGAGCTCTCTTCCAAAACCCTGTCGTAACCGATAAAAATCGGAGAAAAGATCAAATCTTCACAAGCTCCGTTTTTATAGGCATTGAGAAGAATCGATAGAAGACCGAGTTTGGGAAGGATTAATTTACCGGTTCGGCTTCGGCCGCCCTCGATGAAGAATTCAATATTAAATCCCTCAGCGAGCAAATTGTGAATATATTCTGAAAAAACCTTTGAATAGAGTACCGCGCCTCTGAATGTCCGCCGAATAAAAAAGGCGCCGCCCCATCTGAATAGCGGACCCATTGGCCAGAAAGAGAGATTTTTTCCCGCAGCCACGTGCGGGCAGGGCATGTTATTATTATACAAAAGATAAGAAAGGATCAGATAATCGATGTGACTTTTGTGACAGGGAATAAAAATCACAGGCCCTTCTTTGGACATGTTTTTTACACGATTCAGACCGTCCTCGTTGATCGTAACCCCGTCAAACAAGGTATTCAGGAACCAGTTTAATATCATAGATGCCAGTTTGATAACGATAATATTGTAGTTGGCAGCTATCTCATCAAGGAAAGCACTTGCTTCTTTTTGTACTTTTTGAATCGGGATATTTCGGGCTTGTGAATGGTGTTCCATAAAATTTTGGAGTCGTTCATTTGTAAGGATGTTTTCCTTCATCTCTAGTCTTGATTTTAAAACCGGTCCTGTGATGCTTTGTCGGTGTCGATTAATTTTAGACAACAGTGTTCGCCTTAATGCGAGAGCCTGATAATCGACATTTCTTTTTTGATTTTCTTCAAGACTAAGAAAAGTTTTGAGGTTGATCGGTTCGGATGTTTCCACAAACACTTTGCCCGGATTCTTAAAAAGCATGAACAGGCGTCTCATTTTCCCGGGGTTTTCTTTGGTGCCAAAGAGAAAATCGATAACGCTCGGCATCGATCGATGAGGATTTTTATCAAAAAACATCAGTTTTGGGACAAGAAAAATAGGACGATCGATGGATTGCTGCATTTTGATTAGATATTGGACCGGGTCTGTCTCTGCTTTTATAAACCTTCGATGGAAACCTCTCTGTTCAACCAGCGAAAGGAGTGCCGACCGTCCATTTAGAAGTTCCTTTTGAAAATAGCCCCTTTGGTATGGATCAGGCAGTCTGAAGTTATGGAAAAAGTACTTGATATGTGAAAATACGATCTTCCAAATGCGGGATATCGGCTGCCAGAATACCACGCTATAGTCGAAACCGATTTGAGGAAATGGAAGGCCATCCTGTTTGTAACGCGTGAAATAAAAAAGATACCTAAAGTAACTTTTGTACTTGGTGACATAGACGACAATACCCTCTTTATGGAGACTATTTAAGTCAAGGGTCTGTTCCCTGACAACCTTTATGCCGGAAAAGAAAAGCTTGAGGATAAAGCTTGATATCGCACCGATATTATCCGGGAGCTGACAAAAATAATGATCATAATCGTCCTGAACTGTTGGATCGATTTCTTCCTTTGCTATTTCCTCATATTTTTTCTGTTTTGATTTAATCCATTTTAGCATGGTAACGTCCCAATATGGCTTAATGACGAATAAGAGAATTATGGTAAAAATGGTAGACTAAAATATAAAAATTTACAAATATAAATATTTACAAATACAAATTTTGGTTGTAACTTTTAAAAAAATATCTTGTCAGAGCGGGACAAGACAACGTTCAGAAAAAATAACGGTGTCGTTATAAAGATTCTTGTTTAGCAAATTTAAGCTTGCGTTACAAAATAAGTTGTGATAGTTTTCAAAATCTTAATCTGCTATTAACAACTATACGTATTTACATGATATCTTGGTCTGGTCCAAGTGTTTTTTGCCAGCACAAACAAAGTCTGTACGGTTTCAAGAAAAACTCATAATTACAAAAAAGCCGATTTACATTTTAATTCAAATTAAAGGAGGATGATTTTTTATGAAAACATTAATTGGTGGGGCGGTCGGAGCTGTACTGGGTCTCATTGGCATGTCCATATGGTGGAAACCCTTTTTGCAACTTTTGGCCGGTGCTATCCCGGTGATGCTTCTTCTTGGCGGTGGTTTGGCTCTTTATCTGGGTTTTGACGAACTTAAAGATTCCTGGAAGAAAGAGGATACAACAGTTGACACTCCGGTCAACACTGACGAAACCGAAGAGTACAAAAAGGAAATCGATGATCTGAAAAAGGAAATTGAAA
>JASFGF010000078.1:0-9322 GCA_050123915.1 Desulfobacterales bacterium
ATAATTTTTGAATCCGATGTTGACAAGATAATGCCCGATGGTTAGAATTCTTTAAAAATTTAATCATACTTGAAGCTCCCTTGAGATAGATTTGTTTCAAGGGACTCATATATTGAGATCTATTAACTTTTTTGATAGTTGGCTTTTTTCATAAATCATCGACGAAAGGAGATAGGCATGTTACGAAAAGCGACTTATAAGCTGCGTGTGACCCGGAGGGAATCCCTTCATGTTCATGATGAATTCGACCACCAACTCATGCTTGTTGAACTGGAAGGCACACCGCTTCATTATGAAGTGGGTGTTGCCGGTGAATTTGTTTCCCGCCGCAGTGTTAACTTCCATGACCGATTAGGGGGCAGCGGTCATATGGAAGGGTATGCGGTCACCAACTTCCAGTATGGCTCGGTCTACAGCAAGTTTGAAGGTCATCGTGACGGGGAAAGCAAGCTCACCACCGGTACGTGGGAAACCTATAAGGGAACCGGCAAACTGGACAATATCAAAGGAAAAGGTACGTTCAAAGTGACCTCAGGGGATCACCCCGGCGAATTCGTTCTCGACATGGAAGGAAAGTATGAACTCTAACTAAAACGGTTGCTGTCATTATTTTGAAAATCAATAAAAAAGCCGGGCTAATCTCCGGCTTTTTTTATGGCCATGTGCTCCTTGGCAAGCTCGATATAGTGTTCGGCGGTTTGCTTGCGTTTTTCGACGGTTGTTTTCGAAAGCTTTTTTTTTAATTCAGCAGGGGTACCGGCCACAAGATGATACGGTTCGACCACTTGTCCATGTTTCACTACCGATCCGGCAGCCACAACAGCGCCGGTTTTGATCCATGCGCCGCTGAGAACAACGGCATTAATGCCGATAAGACAGTTGTCTTCCACAATACAACCGTGAACAATCGCATTATGTCCCACCGTGACACGGTTTCCGATAACTGCGGGTTTATCATGGTCCGTATGTATGGTGCAGTTGTCCTGGATATTGGTGCCTTCGCCGATGGTTATCGGGGCCAGATCTCCTCTTAACACCGTGCCGTACCAGATGCTGGCATTGTCTTTTATGTCAACATCTCCAATGACCGTGGCCGTCGGTGCGATAAAAACATTGTTTCCTAAGATCGGTTTACGGCCTTTATGGGTAAGTATCATGATTTTGTCCTCTAAATGGAGTCACACTTTAAAACTTTCGGTCATTCCGGCATACGTTTTTCTCAGCTTCGGCTTTTCTATCTTTCCGGTGGGGTTGCGCGGAACATCGCCGAAAATGATCCTCCTAGGTCTTTTGTATCTGGGAAGCGCCTGACAAAACGCATCGATTTCTTCTTCGGTGAGTTCCTCACCGGCCTTTACCTGGATAACAGCGGTGGCGATCTCCCCCAGCCTCAGACTGGGAAGGCCGATCACCGCAACATCGTGAATATGAGGATGTGCCTGTAGAAAATCTTCAATTTCAACAGGATATATGTTTTCCCCGCCGGTGATGATAACGTCTTTTTTCCGATCTACCAGCCAGACAAATCCATCTTCATCCTGCCGGGCGACATCCCCTGTTAACAGCCATCCATCGACCAGTGTTTCTCGTGTGGCTTCAGGATTTTTATAATATTCTTTCATGACCCCGGGCCCTTTGACAATCAACTCACCGGGTTGTCCCTTGGCAACAGGATTCAACCGGTCGTCTACAATTTTGATTTCCCAGTCAAAGCCGGGCAGCCCTATGGCGCCGACCTTGTGCATGTTTTCCATTCCAAGATGGACGCATCCCGGTCCGGTGCATTCGGTCAGACCATAGTTGGTATCGTACTGATGATGGGGAAAGATTCTTTTCCATTCCTTAATTAAAGTGGGGGGCACGGGTTGGGCTCCGATATGCATCAGTCGCCACTGATCCAGGGCGTAGTCTTTGAGCTTCAATTCCCCGCTCTGAATCGCAAAAAGAATATCGAGCGCCCAGGGGACCAGCAGCCAGACCACCGTTACCTTTTCTTCGGAGATGACTTGCATGATCCATTCGGGTTTGATTCCCTTGAGGATGACACTCCGGGCCCCGACGATGAAATTTCCGAACCAGTGCATTTTTGCGCCGGTGTGATACAATGGTGGGATACACAGGAAGTTATCCTCATGGGTCTGGTTGTGATGCAGATTTTCCAGGAAACAGGAGAATTCAAGATTTCTTTGGGTCAAAAGGGTTGCCTTGGGCGTACCTGTGGTGCCGGAAGTAAAGTAGAGTGCTGCTTCATCCGTGACCTTAATTTCAACTTCAGGATCGATGGGGGCGGCGGTTTCAATCATGTCTTGATAATTTACTGCATAAAAAGGGGTTTGTTCCTTTGGGCCGACAAAGATATACGTCTCTACGAAACCGTCCAGATCCTCTTTAACAGCTTTAATTCGCTCAACAAATTCTTCACCAAAGATGACGGCCTTGGCTTCGGCGATTTGGGCACAATGCCGGATGGTCTTTGCCACAAAACGAAAGTTTAGAGGAACGGCCCAGGCGCCGGTGCGAAGGATTCCGAAATAGATGGGCAACCACTCGATACAGTTGGTCATCAAATGGACGACCCGGTCACCTTTTTTAATTCCCCGGGCAATAAGTCCCTGGGCCACCTGATTGGCCTGGTCGTCAAATGCTTTCCAGGTGATTTCCTTACGCCGTTTTTTTTCCGGTTCTCTTTCGATAAGCGCTGTTTCAGCCCCATACATACGAGCATTTCGGGCCAGTATCTCTGTAATCAGCATAAATATTCCTTTCAATTTTTCTCCGAGTGGATATCAGACACGTATTGGTTGGTCAAGGTTCTAGTTAGTTTCCATTCATAAATGGCCCTTTTTGTCCTTCTCGGCGTTCTCCGCGGGTTTTTCCGGCTGCGGCGTACAGACGTACGCCTCACTGCAAACCCTTGTGCGGCCTTGATCAGAACAAAAATTGCTCATTTCTGAATCGGACACCCATTGTGTTTATTTTGAATCCATGGATGGAAAATAGTTAATATATTAAGAATATAGCATCAGAATTGACAGTATTTTTACCAAATACTCAAATGTTGCCACCACTATTCTCGATACCGTTGATGAAATGCAGCAGACCAAGTAAATTATTTAATGTAAATTCATATGGATGTAGTGCTTAAATGGAAAAAACAGATTTGCTTTCCAACAAGGCATGATTGTTGCATATACTTGTTTCCGTTAGAAATCTTTTTTATTAAAAGGATATTAAATGGACATCTATGTTGCCAGACAGCCGATATTCGACATAAAGAAATGCATATTTGGCTATGAACTTCTTTTCAGGTCCGACATAATCAATTTTTTTCCTGAAATCGAAGGAAATTCTGCAACTTCCCAACTGCTTTCCAACAGCTTTTTTAACATTGGCATTGAAAAAATTGCCGGATCCAATCTGGCCTTCATCAATTTTACCCAGGACCTCTTACTCAAACAGCTTCCTCTGATGTTTTCCCAGGACAGACTTGTGGTTGAAATTTTGGAAGATGTACAACCGTTAAAAGGCGTCATTGAGGCCTGCCAGGAGATTGCCCTTAATGGATATATCATTGTGCTGGATGATTTCTTTTACAAACCGAGTTTAGAGCCATTAATTGAAGTTGCAGACATTATAAAAATAGATGTCAAAGCAACGCCGTTGGAGGAAATCGGGGAACTTGTCAAAAAAATGACGGAAAGAGGTGTCGATCTTTTGGCTGAAAAAGTGGAAACCCACGATGAATATAAGAAAGCCCTTAAAATGGGATTCCGTTACTTTCAGGGGTTCTTTTTCAGCAAACCGGAAGTTTTGTTAGGCAAGGAAATTTCCACGCCCCAGATGCAGCTTTTGGAAATAATGGCTGAGGTCAACAAAGAGGATTTTGAGTTTAACAGGCTGGAAAAGATGATCGTTCGTGATGCGGCCATATCCTATAAACTTATGCGTTTGATCAATTCAGCATTCTTCAAAAGAGCAAAAGAAATCTCTTCCATTCGGCAAGCGATCGTCATGATCGGCGAGGCAGGAATCAGACGCTTTTTATCCCTGATTTCCATGGCGGGTTTGGCCGCCAATAAACCGGATGAATTGATAAGGGTTTCACTTGTCAGGGCTAAATTCTGTGAACTTCTTGGAAATCATTCCGATAACGGTGTTGAACCCTCTGAATTGTTCACACTGGGCCTGTTTTCTCTGATAGATGCAATTATGGATGATTCCATGGAAAATCTTATGTCACAGATTCCACTATCCGGTAATATAAAAGAAGCTCTTATATCCGGAACCGGCGATTTAAGCGACTATCTGAGCCTGGTAAAATCCTATGAAAAGGGCTGCTGGGGGGAGATCGAAGAAGCCGCAAACATTATGAGTATCGATCAAGGCGACCTTCCTCGCCAATACATGGAATCTTTGAGTTGGGCGGACAGCATGAATGTCCTCCAATAAATATTGTCCACCCAGAAATGGCATCTTTCGGCTCAGGCCGGTGTTCTCGCTGTTTTGCAATCCTCGACGTAGTGCGACTACGCCTGTGGTTGCAAAATAGCTGCGGCCTTGGTCTGAACCTAAATCTACCACTTCTGGATGGACAATAAATAGCTACCATCCATAATCTGTTTTACAGTTTGTTTCATTCATTAACATTGTGGGTATCTTCGTCAGTTCTTGACACAAAACCATTCCCATTATACTAAGATTTTATCCCTTAAAAATTAAATTCATCCCGCTTAAATGCACATTTGGAGGACCGCATAAAGTGATACCCTTTGATTGGTGCTCACCTCGATACTTGCCGGACGTTTTTCCGTTAAAAAATAAATTTATTAACTGCAATATCAGGAGGTATGGCCATGGATGAAAAGGATTCCGAAATCATCAACAAAACAGAAGGCTGCAAGGCATGCAAAGCGGTCAACCGGCGAGATTTTTTAAAGGTCACCGCAGCTGCCGGTGTTGCCGGTCTGATGCTCGACGGCAAAGAAGTATTTGCGTCGGAGAAAAAGAAAAGCCGCTCAAAGTCCATCAAAAAAAAACCTGAAGGGTTTACTCCCGATCCCATCACCGAAAAACTGATCGATCATGCCCACCAGCAAAACATTGATTTGGTCTGGGACAGAAAGGCCCATTGTGAATTTTCTGAAGAGGGAAACGGCGGTATTTCGGGAGTTTGCTGTTTTCATTGCAACATGGGGCCATGTACCCTTGGTGAAGCCATGGGATACGAATACGGCGCCTGCGGTGCGACAGCGGATACCATTGTTGCCCGGGGACTTGTGGGGCGGGTGACCGGCGGTGCTTCGGCACATGTTGAACACGCCAGAGCCACAGCGAAAACATTGAAAGACGTGGCAACCGGTAAGATCAAGACATATAAAATCAGAGACAAAGCCAAACTGGATGCGCTTTATAAGGGACTCGGCTGCAAGGGAAAAAACAAGGCAATGGCGGTTGCCGAAACCTGTCTTTCCGATTTAGGCAAGGATGAAGGTTTTCCGGCATGGCTGGGATACAAGGCCAATGCGGAACGTAAAGCCACGTGGAAAAAACTCGGGATTCTTCCCACCGGAGCCGGAGCGGAGATAGCCCAGGCCTGCCACAGAACCCACATGGGCGTTGACGCCGATATGACCCATCTGGCTACTGACGCCTTGAAGCTGGGATTGGTGGATGGCTACTGCGGACTTCACCCGGCCACAGACATGCAGGATGTTTTGTTCGGTACGCCGAAACTGGTTTCAAGCCTCGCCAATTTGAGTGTGATTAAAAAGGACAGGATCAACATTATTGTTCACGGCCATGAACCGATTCTTTCCGAAAAAATCGTTGAAGCTGCCGAAAAATACCCGTCACCACCACGGTCGATTAATGTCATCGGCATCTGTTGTACCGGTAATGAGGTGCTGATGCGAAAAGGTGTTCCCCTGGCCGGAAGCATGGTACAGCAAGAGTTGGCCATTGTTACCGGTGCAGTGGAAGCCATGGTGGTCGATGTTCAATGTATTATGCCGAACGTTCAGCGGGTTGCCCAGCGCTTTCACACAAAAATCATCACCACCAATCCTCAGGCCAAAATAACCGGAGCATCGCATATTGAGTTTGAACCGGATAAAGCAGATGAGGTTGCGCAAAAAATTGTTAAAACAGCTGTAGATAACTACAGACATCGAAAATCGAACAAGGTGATGATTCCAGATCATCCTCCGGCAAAAATAATGGCCGGTTTTTCCGTCGAACAAATCATCGGGGCGTTGTCCAAGGTCAACGCATCCGATCCCCTCAAACCATTGATTGACAACATCGTCGGTAACAATATCAGAGGTATCGTAGCCATCGTCGGATGCGTTACCCCTTGGGATTATTACGGATATCGTCATCTTGTATTGACAAAAACGCTTTTGGAACAAAATATTCTTGTTGTCGGCACCGGATGCTGGGCGCATGTTGCCGGACAACGGGGCCTTCTCGAGCCCAACCCTGATTATCCCGGTGTTGGAGACGGTCTGAAGGCGGTTTTGAAAGCGGTTGCAAAAGCCAATGGCTTGTCCGCGCTTCCAGCGTGCTGGCACATGGGTTCCTGTGTGGACAACTCACGCATTGAGGATGTTTTAAACGCTGTTGGGGGATATTTGAAGGTGAACATCAGCGATTTGCCGGTGGCGGCTTCTGCGCCGGAATTTATCACTGAAAAAGCCGTATCCATCGGTACATGGGCGGTGAATCTGGGTGTTATGACTCATATCGGCGGCCAACCCTATGTGTCGGGCAGCAAAAATATGGTTAAACTTTTGACCGATGATGTGGAAGGTCTGGTGGGGGGCAAATTTTATGTTGAGACAGATCCCAATAAAGCGGCTCAAGCCATCCTATCGCACGTTAATGCCAAGCGGAAAAAACTTGGGCTGCCAGTGTGAGTAAAAAAAAATCGGATAATCCGAAAAGCGCGCTAAAATGTATGAAATTGTTTCGGGAATGATAAAACGTGATTGAGAGGGACAGTGTCGATATGGGAAAGTTGAGAATATTCGCATCAGGTCGTTCACAGTACATCCGGACCCAGGCTCGGGGCAAGTTGTTTGTGGAAATGATGACCCAGGTTCTATATCAAGATGGATACCGTGTTGACCGCATCCTGCAATCAGATCCCGATCAAATGGAAATTGACGTGCAAGGAAAACACGGGGAAACAGGTTTTCCGTTTTATGCCGCCTGCCGGTTTTCTGAAACCCCCATGCCGGAACGGGATCTTCAGGCGTTTTTCGGCAGATATATGATTAAATGGCACACGGATAGACGGTATCATGGCCTTTTTATCGTTTTGCCCGGTCTTGACGAAGCGGCCAGAAAGTTTTACCGAGAGCACATAAAAAATAATGCCCATATCACCGCTTTTTTATACGATGAAGACGATGCCCTGAAAGCGATGTCACGATTGCCGGGGCATGTGAGCCCGGACCAGATTGCCGGTCGAATACCTCCGGATATAGGAAAACCCGGTGAGGGCATTCTGCTGTATACGGACAAAGGCATGTTTTGGGCCTATCCCATCATTTCACACCAAGAGAAAACACCGGATAAAATCGCACTTTTTGACGGCAAAGGTGAATTGATATCGGATCGATCCATCATCGGCTATCTGACAAAACTAAACCCTGCAATAGGAAATTTTAGCAACATTTCCACGGGCAAAACAGGTCCGCTTCAGCCGGGTCTGTTCCAGGATGCAGACCCCATTGTCGAAGTGAATGGAAGTTTATCCTGTTTCGAGTACCAGTTCCCCGCATCCCCCCGATACTTTGTGGGTAGAAAATCCCTTTTCAGCGATCTCGATTTGTTTTCCGATCAAGTCATCCATAACCAGACCACACATCGCGGTATTGTTTTCGAGGGTCCCACCGGCTGGGGAAAAAGTTCAATGGTACTGGCGAGCGTGGCGCATTTACAAAAAATGGGGCACGTTGCTGTTGCCGTAGATTGCCGAACAGCGTCATCAGCGACGTTCATTCCACGTGTCATAGAATATGCTTTAGGAACATTCGAGGATCTGGATGGACAGATTGTCGAAACAGATCAAAAGAAGAAGATATCAGGATTTGACAGTGCTGTTCGCATGATTCTCGATGTCGGTCAATTTCTAGAATCTCAAAACAAACTGCTGTTCATTTTTTTCGATCCGTTTGAAAAGATTCTTTTTCTACCGGATGTGCTGAATCAGATTAAAACCCTTTTTATGAAAATCGTCGAAAAACAGGCACCTGTTATTCTGAGCTTCACATGGGACAAGGATCTTGTTTTATCGAGCCATGCATTTTCTAATAAACAGCTTGATGCTGTTGCCGATGAATGCCGGAAAATGATTCTCACCACTTTCTCAAAGGCTGAAATGGGCATGCTTTTAAAAATGCTTGGCAAAGAATTGGATGAAACCTTAACAAAAGGCCTTCAATCTTTCCTTGAGAAATTTTCACAAGGTTATCCCTGGCTTCTGAAAACACTCTGCTTTCATGTAATGGTTGCGCGTCAATCCGGTATTTCACAGCCGAAAATTCCAGGGATTCTTATGGACATTGAAGAACTGTTCCATCAGGAATTGCAATATCTGTCAGACAAAGAACAAACCACACTCCATCAAATTGCCAAATCAATCCCCGGCCGGCCGTCGGCGTCTCTGGAAACATTTAATTCACAGGCCATTCAAAAATTGCGCCATCAGGGACTGATTCATAGAATCGGCAATACCGTGGACATTTCATGGGATATTTTTCGCGATTATTTGAATACCGGCGATTTGCCTTTTTATAACCAATTTCTTCTTCACACGGCCGTGGAACAGGTTGTTCAGGGGTTAAAGATTCTCCATGCCGCCAACGGCATTCTGGCTGTTTTTGAATTTGAAAATCAAATCAACTTATCCGAACCCGCGTTTTATGGTCTTGCAAAGGATTTGGATTTGCTCAAACTCGTGAAATTTAGTCAAGACACGGTTTTTCTGGAATTTGACATGTCTGATGCCAGCCAAAAGACTGAGGCTTTGTTGAGACATCATTTGCGGAACCGGTTACCAAAAAATCGTGTGGTTTCAGAGATCTTAAAAGCCCTCAAAGACAACCACAAGCTGAAAATGGTCGAGATTTCCAGCCGTCTTGAGTCCCTGCTCCCCTTTATTAAAATGACGGGACCTGCCTGGTTAAAACATGCTCACATCTTGGGTGAATGGCTGGATACCGCCGATCTGGCACTTTTGAACAAAAAAGACAAAACCATTGCTCACTTTGATCCGGCTACAGACATTCGTGTGCGCAACCTTTTTCTCCCTAAAAGA
>JASFGF010000079.1:0-9295 GCA_050123915.1 Desulfobacterales bacterium
TACGTTAATAAAGTATTTACGAAAGAGAATGCCACTCAACTTCAACACTCAAACAAAAGATCACGTGACGACCAAGCGCTTTTATGGTTATACTTAATAAGGTAGTTTGAGATGGCACTTAATAAGTGGCTTCTCTGGTGTGCGTGCATTTTATTCTTCGGTCGATGCATATGTTTATATATAACTTTAGAATGCACCGAAGTGAATAACCGCATTTGGAAAAGCCTCTATATTTAGAATAATTCTATTATGATAAACGGCACTATTTCATACCAAAAAAGCAGTTGTATTCCCTATATTTTTCCCTTTGCCCTTTTTGCAGTCTGCATCTATGTGGGCCTCCTCTTCAATATTTCCCAAAGCTTTATGTATCCGGTAAAAACCGTTTTGGTGGCTTCGAGCCTGATTTACTTTTGGAATGCCTACAAACAGGAAATACGATTCTCATTTAGCTGGCTTCCTGTCATCTCCGGAATTTTAGTCTTTTTTATATGGGTGGTTTTTGAAGGGATGTATCCTCAGATCGGACATTCAGAGTTTAATCCTTATGATTACGCGAGCGGTTATGGTGTATATTTTATTATAACTTTCAGGCTGATCGGTGCCACTTTGGTTGTTCCTTTAATGGAAGAGTTGTTCTGGAGATCGTTTGCTCTAAGATTTGCTATAAAATCTGACTTTAAATCCGTGCCGCTCGGGCAGTTTTCTTGGTTCTCTTTTATCTTCATTTCTATTCTTTTTGGACTTGAACATGAGCGCTGGCTTGTAGGAATTTTTGCAGGAATGGTATATTCAGGCACCCTCTATCGAAGCAAAAACCTCTTCGATCCCATCTTGTCCCATGCAATAACAAATTTCTTGCTGGGCATGTATGTTCTCTTAACCCATCAATGGTCTTTCTGGTAACTGAAAGGAGAAAAGCCAAAATAATCTAAAAAATATTCACCCAACTACGGTCCGGCTCAATTCAAAAATTGACATCAATCTTTTTCCAACCAACCGCAACATGATCTTTATTATAGGAATCGGGTTTGGCAGAATTAATTATGTGTGAAATGTATCCACCGCTTCTTTCATAAGCTTCCCGATAGCCATCTTTTGAGGACATCTTTTCTCTGCCAACGAATAATCCAAATTTGCCATTTTCAGTCGGATATTTTCGGGTATTGTTTTAAATCGGACAGCGGCGTAATCAAACTCACCATAGCTACGGTCATACATGAGATACCGCATCACATCACCGATAGGGACATCCATTTCAACAGTGGACTCACAAATGTTCGTACAACCGGCGCAATAATCTGAATGTGTTTCCCAAGCATAGCGGTGCAAAAATTCAGTGTCCCTTTTAGAGAGGTCAGACCTGTTCAAGGCAGCGGCGACATTGGCCCTAAGAATTGTCATGTTCGGCATCTGCGAACAAATGCTAGCGATATCCGGTTGTTGCCAAACGGCCATTAATTTGGCCTGGGCGTCGGTAAATCCTTTTTGTAAAAAACGGCCGGCCATTTTGAGTTCGGTATCTGTATTTGTCTTAACCGATCCTCCGCCCTGGGTTTTCATGGCGGTCAATCCGATGCCGGCTTTCACACAGGCATCTACCGCCCGTTTCATGCGGTCGGTATGCATCAAGCGAAAGTTATAGGCCATCATAATACCGTCGATCCAGCCAAGCTTTGCCGCCTCCAGCATACACGTTTCCATATTACGATGGGTACTGAAGCCGAAAAAACGGATTTTTCCCGATGCCTTGGCCGTTTCCGCCCAGGTTTTGGTGCGTTCATCCAATTCATCAATACCGTAGATTCCGTGGACAAAATAAAGATCAATATAATCGGTATTCATTCTTTCAAGAGATCGATCAAGAAGCCGGGTCATGCCTTTGGGATCCCGGGCGTCGGATTTGGTCACCAGAAAAATTGTATTGCGATCTTCAGGATATTTATTAAAATATTTTCCGATGCCGGTTTCGCTGCCGCGTTGATAGCAGTCCGCTGTATCCCAGTAGGTGACACCCCAGCGAACGGCCTGTTTCATCATTATCTGGTTGGAGGCGATGTCGAACATTCCGCCCAGTGAAAGTATTGACACCTTTGCTCCGGTTTTCCCGAAGGGTCGGACAGGCATTGTTTTTATTGCTTCGGTTGGGCTTGCAATTTGGCTGACCGGCGCCACAACCGCTCCCAATCCGGCAGTACCGGTAACTTTTAAGAAATCTCTGCGAGACCATTTTCCGTTGTTTTGTTGCATTTTATAATCTCCGTTTATTCTTTTTCAGCATTTCACTTCAATCCTTATAAAAAATTCCCACAAACATCGTCACCGTTTAAGAAGCAATGCGTGTTCAGGGGCTCTTGACTCATTGTCTGCCGTCACGCGGATCGCGCGCTTTCCCGGAACCGGACACTCGTGTTCACAAACGCCGCAGCCAATGCAGTGTTCGGGATCGACAGAAGGCTGCTGAAGCCGGATCTGAATTTCCATACGACTTCCCGACAGCGGCGGTGATTCAAAGGGCAACCCGTCGGCAACCCGCAATCCCCTTTCCCAGTTGTCGACGATTCGCCGCGGTCGATGATCTGCTGACGGTAGAATCACGGTAAAATAGTCACCTGTGGCAAATTGATTCATACCGGGAATAGTGTCCTGAAATTCGATATAGACGTCATCGGCCCTTGCTACAATCAGCTTGGAACCCGTATCGATGGTGTTGAAAACTTCATGGGTTCGGATGGCCTTGGGGCTCACCGGGCAATTTTCCTGACAAACGATACAGGGTCTGTCCATTGCCCAGGGCAGGCAGCGGCCCCGGTCGATAAAGGCGGTTCCAATTTTAATCGGTCCCTGTTCGGCATAGCGGTTTCTTCCCAATCGTTCATCGATGCTGATAGGCCGTATCGCCGCCGTTGGGCAGAGATTTCCGCAGGCAATGCAATTAAACTGACAACCACTGGTTCCTATACGAAAATTGAGAACCGGGGTCCACAATCCTTCAAGACCGCCCTGCAAACCCGCCGGATGGATTACATTGGTCGGGCAAATACGCATACACTGACCGCATTTGATGCACCGGGAGAGGAATGCTTTTTCTGATAGGGCACCGGGAGGACGCACCAACGCCGGATCCCAATTTCCACCGAGATGACCGCCTATCCGCAACATGGGAATGGATGCAGCTCCGGATACTGCCGAAGCTAAAAATTGCCTGCGAGACAGATCCGGTGCGAGAATTTCACCGGTAGCGGACGGAGCGATCTGATATGTCATTAAATGATGACGGCACTCGTTCAGACAGTTCATACACAGGATGCATTCGTTTATTCGAATTTGCGATGTCGGCGAGCACGCACCTTCACAATTTTTTTCACAGAGCCGACAATCAATACATTCATTTTTTGTTTTGCCCACTCGCCAAATGGCAAGGCGACTCAATATACCGAACATGGCGCCCGCCGGACATATGAAACGGCAATAAAAACGCGGTTTCGCCAGATTTAACAATACGGCCGACAGGAATATAGCTGTAATGAGCCAGGTACCATCGTAGGCGCGCGGGATGGTTGAAATGGATATTAACGTGCGGTCGAACAGCGGCAAGATAACAAGGTTTATCGAGCGGTACACCAACGGAATCGGATCCAGCAGTCCGATTTGAAGAGATGCCACCGAGGTTTGATGGCCGTTAAAGAGGGTGCTTAACAACAGCCATATAGCAACGAACATCAAAAAGACAACGCCCATTTTTTTTGGATTCGTCCGTGTTTGGCGCACGGCATTGAGGATCATCCAGACCAATAAGGCCAAAACCAGTATTCCGAAAAACAATCGATTGGTTTCTGGTAAACGAATCAAGTCAATTGCCAGTTCGAGCGTCGAAACCGTTAAAAGAAAAACCAGAATCCAATATTTGATTGATTGTCCGGGATGGTATCGGTTGAGTTTTAATTTGTCCGGTGTTGATCGTTTGCGTTTGGCCAGAAACCCGACAAACTGGTGAATGGAACCGAAGGGGCATATCCAGCCACAAAAAAATCTTCCCAGGATGATTGTCAATATAATGGTTACCAGCCCCCATAAGAGGCCGTCATATACCGTTCGGGTGCTCAGTAGTGTCGCCAATCCCACCAGTGGATCCAGCTGAATGATCCAGTTCACCGGCCAACCGCGCAACTGCCACCATTGATTTCCAAGAGTGGTGACCGCACAAAACCATAAAAAAAGGACAAAAAAGAACCCTTGACAGATTCGTCGGGTGGTTACGATATTCATAATTTTATTTAGATTGATGCCATTACTGGATTCAATTTGTGATAGTCCGCGGTTCCAATTCCGGCGGCTTCCGCTTTTCCGATGAACGGAAGTTCGTCTAAAGATCTCCCGAGTAAAGATGCGCCAAATGCATCGGCAGCGACCTGATCCGTACTGACGATCATGGTATGGGTGTTTTTAAGGTCCGAGAGAGAGCCTCCGGTGGGACCGTTGTGCATCATGGCCGTGGTTGCATCCAGTATCACCAGAGACGGCTTTACCATCATGGCCAGTTCCATGATAATGCTGTGTATATCCTGGTGAAA
This sequence comes from Desulfobacterales bacterium, assembly GCA_050123915.1. Lineage (GTDB taxonomy): Bacteria > Desulfobacterota > Desulfobacteria > Desulfobacterales > UBA11574 > UBA11574. The sequence continues at coordinate 4,575 of JASFGF010000079.1, forward strand.
GATATTGCGGCGCCCTCCCAGAAGGCCGTACCAGTTTTTCATGATCATGGATGCACCGCTTCGATGGTGATCTTTAAGCGGCGCCATACCGATCACTTTGGTGATATCTGTAAAGGGTTTGTAAAGAACCGGCCAATTTCGGATCAACTTTGCGTTTTTAACCGTCATGGGGGTGAAATAATCATTACGCGGCAATACCACCCGGGCACCAGCTTTGCGGGCGGCATCGGCAATGCCGGTCAGGGTAAAGCAACTGGCAGGGTCATTAATGGGGTTATCCGTTACCACGACGGATGCCGCGCCGGCCCCAAAACAAAGCTGTGTCATTTCGCTGATGATCGCAGGATGGGTCGTTGCCGACAAAATGGCCGGAGATGCAAAAGCAGCATTGACTTTTAGCAGTACTTGATCCCCTTTTGTTATAAATGTTTCAATGCCACCGAGTGATTTTAGAGCCAGTCTTAAAGTGGCAACTCTATCCTCCCCCCGGACAATACTCATTTTTTGTCCCAATGCGTCAATTGAAAAATCCGGCAGTATAAGGTTTGATGAGTCGTTTTCTGATATAGCGGGACCGTTGGAATCATGAAACCAGAAACCTGCGGCACACGCAGCAGATATAACAATTCCTGCCCTGGTCAATCGATTCAGAAATTGACGCCGGTTCAATCCGTTACTGTTCGGATCGAGGTTCATTTCCCCCCTCTTTTATTCGATGATATAATCGTGTGGCCAGCGTTTTCGCCTGATTTATGGTAGCAGCTTCCCGGATGCCGGCCAAATACGAACCATGCGAAAAAACGATTTCAAAAGTGTCTAATATTTTTATTAATCGAGCACCCTTTATCGGCACCCTTTCTTCAATAGTCTGCCCGCCATATGCCAATAAAAACTCAGTGTAAGACGAGGCCATTTTTTTTGCTTTCTCAGGTGTCTTGCGATGGGAAAGATAGGCCATGAGCCTTTGCTCTTTAAATTCATATTCGGCAGTATAAATTTTATCGTAACCATCATAACCAAAAGCATTCGAAGCGATTAAGACCATACTATTTTTTATCAGTTCCTGTTTTGGGAACAGCTCGGCTTCATTGACGGTAGCTATTTTTGCAGGGGTGTTGTGAATGAACGTTTCTGCCATCATTTTAATAGGCTGCTGTACCTGTTCGGATACTTTGGATGCGATGATTTCAACATAATACCGGCCATGAATCAAAAAGAGAGCGTTGGATGTTCTGTAGGCATATTGAGCCAAACCAAGCGATTCTGCACCTTCCCGTCGCTGGGCGCTAAAGACTGAAAAAGCGTTTTGATTGTTGCCCATGTCATAAACAAAGACTTCCATCCACAGATCTGTTGAACGTTCATCCCTAAAGCGCTGTGTGACCAAACCGGTAAAACCGGCGGATAAATATAATTCGGCCTTGCCGTTGATTTTATCGGAAAGATTTTGGGCATCAAATATCTCTGTCTTTGTGAAGGGTTGTATGCCTTCGGGCAAGGGAACAAAGGATGCGTTCGGAGACAATGAGGAAGATGGTTTGTCTTTGTTTGGCACTGGTAAAAGTGCATCTTTTTGCAATACCCCCGGGTTAAAGTGGAATTGGGTGATAAATATACTCACCCCGATAACCACTAGAACGGATATAATGATCATACTCAAAAATGGTTGTTGCCGACGGTTATTTTTATTCTCCTGAATCACTGAATCCTCAAACTTTGACAGAAATTTTGGCTAAGACACCTTGTGAAACAATACACCTTTAGAAAGGTATGAGATATAGCTGCCATTGAGAGAAGTCCTTCAGGGGTATCAATAAAGGCACTATTCGTAACAATTAGATTTATGACTTAGCATAATGTAAAGACCCACAATGTGTCAATTTGCAAATGGGTTTTAAGCCTTATTACGAAAAAAATTTATAACGGTTTCGTGGAAATCCTGTGCACATTCCAGATAAATAAGATGGCCGGCATTGGCAAAAAATTTCTCCTCGGCATCGGGAATTTGGATAGAAAGCAAACGGCCGTTTTCAGGTGGTACCAGCAAGTCACATTCAGCTGTAAGGATCAAGGTGGGGACTTGTATATTACCGATGCGCTCACAGGCATCAAAACCGCCGATGGCATCAAGTTGACGTTTGAGCGCAAAGTCCGGCTGGAGGGGCGTTTTCAACAACCGTTTTTTGTAGCGTTTCAAGGCCTCTGATCCGCTGTTTAGGAATTGAGGCGTGACCAAAAGCGTAAGATTTTTATCGATGATTTCTTCCGGAGAAAGGCCTTTGTTATTGGTAAACCGTTGAATGACATTCGGGTGCGGGGGAATACGTTTACTGCCGCCGCAATGGGTACATCCCAGTACAAGACGATGGATTCGATCCGGATGCCTAAGGGCCAATTCTTGAGCAATCATGCCCCCCATTGAGAGACCCGCAACCCCCGCTCGCCTTATCCCGGCTGCATCCAGAACAGCCGCAGCGTGATCAGCCATCTCCTCAATGGTGTACGGGCGGTTTGGCTTGCTGGAACGACCCGCGCCGATGTTGTCAAAGACAATGATACGAAAGTGGGGAGACCATGCCTCGACACTTTCTTCCCAGGACCATGTCCCGCCGCTGACGCCGCTAATCAACAGCAGGGGCTCTTTTTTCCCGTAACTTTCCCAATGAATCTTTAGATCTCCGATGGTTGTTTTGGGCAAATTTGACCTCCAATATACATGTTATCTTGAAGCAAAAGATAGACTGAATGATTTTATTCAAGTTTTTGTTAAGAATACCGATGATATCTATAAGGAAACCATATCAATGAATAAACGAAAAAAACAACCGGGCATAAGCAATCTACCGACCCAACAGGTGCCGCCCAAGCTTGAAATGGAATTGCCGCCCCATGGTCTTGAAACCTGTCTTGCCTGCAGAATAATGAAAAATCTTCGCATTAAGCGTTTCAATAACATTCCCAGCAATTGTCGTGCAAAACAGCAGACGGATTTCTGGTGCTCATTATTATATCTGGATAAAATGTTAAAGGATTAAATAAAATTTAATTATTTAGCGATGATGATATCCATCAAGCAGTTCTCAACGAGTAGCCGACAATTCCCACCACGATAATTATCGTTCCAATACCTCCTGTTAAATTAGGTAACGAACCATTTAATAACAGTATTTCACCAGCCAATGAAAAAATAACCTCTCCGGATTGAGTCGCATCTATCGCTGATATTATGTAAGGAGATGTCGATGCATTTCTTGCTTTATAAAAAATGGACGTAGCAATGATACCCGAAGATACGGCGACAATGCCGGTGTTGATCAATTGACCTTTGAGAGGTAATGGCGGGCTGATAATTATCAGCAATAGAACCCAAAAGGGGATAGATCCCATGGTCATGAGCAAAACACATACCGGTGCATCCTTTAAGACTGGATCGTCAATATGTGGTATCCATGCATGATTGCCATGTTTAGCAAAATTTAACAGCTGATTTCCTGTGGGATATGCAAAAGCAGCAATGACAACGGGTACGACACCATAAAGAATGTGTTTTACAGTAAGTTCACTTTCTTTATTGTAAAATTGGATGAGCAAAATACCAAAAAATATGAAAAAAGAAAAAAATACGCCATACCGAGGGACTTTTTCTTTAAACAAAAAAAGAACAATAGGGGTGGCAATCACCGTAAACTGCCATGTTCCGGCGACAACCCATCCGGGTGCATGATCTGCTGCATAGCAAAGCAAGCTGTAAAATATACCGAATCCAATGCTTCCGGCTATAAGCCAAAATCTGGAATTTTTTATGAATATTTTTATGACATCTCGAAAATAATCACCCCCTTTATTTAAGGTTATTAAAATAACAAGCAAAAAGAACATGTAAAAAAAACGCAGTGAAGATGACCAGACCCAATGGCCCCCCGATAAACTCATCGAACGATTTAAAATAAATGTAGCACTAAAAAAAGCTGCGGATAAAAGACCCAATAAGATAAGTCTAATCATTATTCGCTATATGACCATGAGTGTTTTTGGGAGTGCGGCTGAACTGTTGGTTTAAGATACGGCTGTTAAGCTCAGCGACGGGTCAAAAATTTTATTTTGCCGACGGTTGTTAAGAATATTCCTGTAAAAATTAAGATGGTTCCTTTTACATGATATTCTCTTAACTTCTCATCTAGAAAAATAATCGCCAAAATGATACTAAACACCGGCATGAGATGAATAAAAATACCGGTCTTGTTCGCTCCGATAATTTGTATCGCCTTGTTCCAAAATATGTATGCTAAAATCGAGGAAAATAGAGCGACATAAACAATACTTCCAATGGAGGCTTGTGTAAAATTCATCGTCTTTCCAGTGCTTATTTCCCAAATATAAAAGGGAAAGATAAAAAAGATACCGATTATAATTGACGTTGTAAGAAAGCTCAGCGGATTGAGTTCCATCGGACATTTTCTAAGCAATACCGAGTATAAAGCCCAACTCAATCCGGCAGAAATGGTCCACATGTCTCCCTTGCCAAACCGGACGGAGATGAGAGCTGACAGGTTTCCGTTAACAATAATAAACATTAAGCCGGTTAACGAAATAACGATGCCAATAGCTTGCCTTAACGTAATCCGTTCTTTGAAACCTATCCAGGAAACCAATACGATAAATATTGGTATCATTGAGTTAATCAAAACAGTGTTTGTTACTGTAGATGATTTTAGCGCCAT
>JASFGF010000080.1:0-9193 GCA_050123915.1 Desulfobacterales bacterium
TGTTGTGCCTGATTCTGCAAGTATGTTACAACCGTTTTACAATGCATTCAAATAACCGCGGGTTAAATTGAGGATATAGGATGAAAGTGGACGGAAAAGACTTGAGACCTATTTGGCTGGACGAAGATTTAAAAACGGTAAAAATAATCGATCAGAGACTTCTTCCGCATAAATTTGTCATTGCCGATCTAAAAACCGTTGATGACATTATCATGGCCATCAAAGATATGTTTGTCAGAGGGGCGCCGCTGATCGGTGTAACAGGGGCTTATGGTGTGTATCTTGCGACATTGAATTCGCCGTCTAAAACCATTGATAACGGTTATCTGAACGCGGAATGCAGCAGGTTGAAATCAGCCAGGCCAACGGCGGTGAATCTTGCCTGGGGGGTGGACAAAGTGTTGTCCGCGGTTTTCAGCGTATCGGGTACTTCAGAAAAGATTGATGTTGCCCGAAAAGAAGCTGAAAAAATTGCCGAAGATGAAGCTGAAAATTGCCGAAAAATTGGGGAATACGGTGTCGGTTTAATCGAAGACATCAGCCGCAGAAAAAAAGGCGAAACGGTTCATCTGCTGACCCATTGTAATGCCGGTTGGTTGGCCTGCATTGAATACGGTACGGCCACGGCGCCGATGTATGCAGCTTGTGATAGGGGGATCGATATCCACGTATGGGTTGATGAAACCAGACCTTTAAACCAGGGTGCAAGGCTGACGGCGTGGGAACTGGGAAAACACGGCATACGTCACACGGTCATCACCGACAATGCCGGTGGTCATCTCATGCAGCATAAAATGGTGGATATGGTGATCACCGGGACCGACAGAACCACTTTCACCGGAGATGTTGCCAATAAAATAGGGACCTACCTTAAGGCCCTTGCGGCCCTGGACAACCATATCCCTTTTTATGTGGCCCTTCCATCCAGTACATTCGATTGGACGATAAGAGATGGGATAAAAGAGATTCCCATCGAAACACGAGATCCGGATGAAGTTCGATATGTTCAAGGCTTGGATCAGGGAAAAACAATAGATGTTCTGATTACGCCTGCTGCGAGTCCGGCCGCAAATTTTGCTTTTGATGTGACACCTGCCAGACTGGTGACTGGTTTTATCACTGAACGGGGGATATGCAGGGCTTCGGAAAAAGAGATCCTTAAGCTGTTTCCTGAAAAGAAAACTTCTTGACTTTATCTGACCCAGCCCTTTAAATCACACCATGTTGACCGAACTGGATAAAAAAATTATCGCTTCAATTCAGGGAGATATCCCGATAACAGAGAGGCCGTATTTAAAACTTGCTGAAAATCTGGGCATTTCTGAAGAATTGCTCTTAAAAAGCTTGAAGAATCTTTGTGATAAAGGGGTTATTCGGCGTTTTGGGGCAACCCTTCGCCATCAAAAATCCGGATATGAAGCCAATGCCATGGTGGCATGGCAGGTTGATGAGAAGGATATCGATACCGTGGGCGAAAAGATGGCCGCTTTTCGTGCGGTTTCCCATTGCTACCGGAGAGATTCCAAAGACGATTGGCCGTATAATTTGTACACGATGGTCCATGCCAAAGATGAGGCCTCCTGCTGGGAAATTGCCCGCAATATTTCCGCAGAAACATCCATCGACAACTACACCCTTCTTTTTAGCCGCGAAGAACTTAAAAAGACGTCCATGGAATATTTTCCAACTGACGGTGACGATGATTCACCTGAATCCTGCACGAGTCGGAGGCTTTCATTACCTATGCGGTATGACACCTAAGGCGTCTGCGTTATTGGAGGCTTGCAATAGTCCGCTATGGCCTCGCCTTTAAGTGCCTTGCATATGAAAGCCTCAGGCTTGTGAAAGATTCAGGAGCTATATCCATTGTGAAATCCGACACTCCTCATATCCTATTGATTAATCCCTGGATCCATGATTTTGCCGCCTATGATTTTTGGGCCAAACCCATAGGACTTCTGTCGCTGGCATCGATGTTGCGGTGTCATGGTTTTAACATATCCTATATCGACTGCCTGGACCGCTTTCATCCCCAGGCAACGCCGACCGATCCTTATGCCAGATTCGGCAGGGGACCGTATCTGAAGACCCGAATCCCGAAACATTCCGGATTAGCCGATATCCCAAGGCATTTTTCCAGATACGGAATCCGGAAAGCGTGGCTCAAAGAAGATCTTCTTACCATAGAACCGCCTGATCTTGTGCTCATGACGTCTATGATGACGTATTGGTACCCGGGCGTACAAGAGACCATCGCCGTGGTAAGAGAGGTTTTTCCGGAAGTGACCATTGTATTGGGGGGGATATACGCCACTCTCTGTCGGGAGCATGCCCGGAGTCATTCGGGCGCCGATCGGATCGAAACAGGGGCCGGGGAGGAATATATTCTCGAGAGGGTCGGTGAGCATACCGGTTATTTGGTTTCACTGAAATGTAATCCTTCGGATCTTGACACGTATCCTTATCCTGCATTTGATCTTCAGAGAAAGATATCCTACGTGCCGTTGCTGACATCCAAAGGCTGCCCCTTTACCTGTAAATACTGTGCGTCCCATTTTTTAAATCCAAAAAGGATGATGCGCAGCCCGGAATCTGTGGTAGACGAGATCAAGTACTGGTATGAAAAATATAAGGTAGAAGATTTTATATTTTATGACGATGCACTCCTGGTGGATGCAGAAAAGCATGCCGTTCCCATATTCGAAGGGATCATCAATTCAGGTCTCAACATCCGCTTTCATACACCCAATGCGGTTCATATCCGGGGAATTTCAAGAGAAACCGCCCGATTGATGTTTCGGACCGGTTTCAAAACACTCCGCCTCGGTCTTGAAACAGCATCGTTTGATACCAGAGCCGAGTTGGATGCAAAGGTAACGGCCGAAGAATTTAAACGGGCGGTGATTTGTCTGAAAGCAGCGGGTTTTGATCAGAACATGATCGGCGCATATTTGCTGGCAGGTCTGCCCGGGCAGGACATGGGGTCCATCGAGAATTCGATTAACATCGTCCGGCAAAACAACGTAACACCTGTTTTGGCCTATTACACACCGATTCCGCACACAGTGCTATGGCCCAGTGCGGTTGCTTCCTCCCGCTACGATCTGGAATCAGATCCCGTTTTTACGAACAATGCCATACTCCCCTGCCAAAAAAAACCCTTTTCGTGGGAAACACTCTCATACCTAAAAAAGCTGGCAGGGGATTGAATACTCAATCTTCATTATCTTCATTTTTCAATAATATATCGATAATTTTTGGAATATAATCATCTGCCTTTTCGGCGTCAAACCGACACGAAGCAGCAGCCCGGTGCCCGCCCCCTTCAAATGCCGAAAGCATGACACCGACATTCACCTTGCAATTTCGATTAAAGATACTGTGCCCCACGCTTACGGCAACCCGTTGTTTATCTTTATCATCGTAGCGAATTTTAACGCTCACCACTGCTTCGGGAAACAGTGAGTAGACCAAAAAACGATTGCCGGTGGGCATCTTGTCGAATGCACGGAAATCCGTAATCGATACGTGTTCGTTGAGTATGGTATGTGTTTTTAAAATATCTTTATAGATTTTATTCTTTTCAACAGCTGCATCACATCGTGCTTTGACTTCAGAATCTTTGAGGACCTGATCGATTTTAGATTTTCTGAGCAGATGAACCAACCGGTTCCAATAGCCGTCGTCATATTCATCACGCCCTAAAACCGTCATGGAGAGCAATACAACACCGTAATTTTCAGGATAAAGGACTTCATCCATAGACAAATCAGCCGAATCGATTTTATCTGTTGCAGCAATTAATTCAGTGTAATCGTATTTAAATCTACTTTTATAATAGTCAAAAATAACGCCGGCGGCCGAAGGGGCGATCTTGAACGCACCTTTAAACGGTGTGTCGATTTTGTTGGTATGATGATGATCAAACCAGAGTGTGCAACGGTCATCATATGGAAGGTTTGCGATGATATCCCCGTGCCGGACATCCACCAGGCCTCTTTGCATGTCATTGGGCTCCACCCATTTTACCGGTTTTGTTATGTCTTCGGCTTCATAAAGCAGCGCTGCACATACAACGCCGTCAAAGTCCGGTCTGGTGAGAATTCGCATAATTATGCTCCTCCATTAGAAAAAAATGAATTATGCCTGAAACGGAAATGTTCTCAAAATGCTATGGTGTTAGGATAAGGGGCGGTTGGCCGGTTGTCAATATTCTTTCGGATTCACTTGTTACATCTAAGGATCGCCCGGGAAAAATTGAAAAGGCAATCCACCGGCGAAAAGATAATAGGCGATAAATGCGAAATGAAAATAATCTTTATCTTAACGATCTTTGCCACCGTTCAGAAATAGCCAGAAAAGCGTCATTCCAACCAGTGTCGCGATTACCAGCAAATACGTGACAGATTCCGTGTATGTCATAAAATCTTGGAGCGTATAAAAAACGGGGTCCATAATCAAAGCCTTTCTTAATGGGCATCTTTGTAGTCCGGATGTTCATATAAAATGGGCATTCTGGTGACGATAAACCGGTAAAGAAGCAAACCGATCATAACGATAAAAACCGAAATTCCGATTTCCATCCAGTGTGGAAAATATCGTTCACTGGAGGGAAGATGCCAGTTGAAAGCAACGAGGCAGACATTGAACCTGTTGAGGATAACCCCCAGCACCGCCAAAACGGATGTAAATTTAATCAGGGTCAGACTTTTTGCCCGAACACCGAAAGCATAAAGAAGGCTTGGCAGCGCTACAAAACCCAAAAGCTCTACGAGATACCAGATTCCATATCCGGTTGTAAGATAATGCCAATGATTTTCAGCAGATATGCCCATAACCTTAATGGCGAAGTATCCCGCCAGAACATATGATGCGGCTTTGCCGAATCCTAAAGTCACACCGTTTGCTTCTTGGAGGTGAGTTTCATCCATTTTGTAAGCAAAAAAGCGGTGGGAAAGGGTGCTTTCAAAAATGACCATGGAAAGCCCTGCGATGATGCTGGTGACAAAAAAGTAAATGGGGATATAGGGTGAATACCACAATGGATGCAGTTTTGACGGTGCGATTAGAAACAGGGCGCCTAGGGAAGACTGATGCATGGTGGAGAGTACAACCCCGAATATGGTCAGAAGGATGGTCAGTTTAACCACAAGATTTCGGGCTCTTTTTAATCCCAGCCATTCCATTGCCGCGGGAGAGAATTCGATAAAGAGGACCGTGAGGTATGTGGCCACGCAGAGACCCACTTCAAAGAGAACGGATGTGGTTCCTTGCTGGACCACCAAGGGATAGGGGAGTCGCCATGGCCGGCCCACATCGTAATTAATGGCAAGAAACACCAGCGCGTACCCTAAAAATCCTGTGAGGATTGCTGGCCGAACCGCAGAATGGTATTTTTTCATTCCAAAAAGGTAGACTGCTGAAGATGTGACGTACCCACCGGCTGCCAGAGCAACACCGCAAAGCAGGTCAAAGCTGATCCAAATTCCCCAGGGATTGTAATCAGTCAGATTGGTGACAGCAGCCAATCCCCCAGTAAATCGTAGATAGGTAATATAAACACCGACGCCTAAGACAATCAAGGCGATGAGATTAAAGAGGCTGAAAATTGATTTTCGCTCTGCAGTATTTACTTGGGCCATCAGGATTCCTCCTCAATTTCAGATTCATCAGGTCTTTCTTTATCCAAGGTTGGAGTCAAAGCGTGTTCTTTTTCTGATTGTGCGATTTTTTCTTTGCGTTTTGAGACTGCATAGATACCGGCAAGAAGAACGGGCCAGAGTCCAACGATCATCGGTACAGAGCTAAGCGCGCCTGCGGTCAATTGAGGCGCAGGGGTAATCCCCAGATCTTCACGCATCCCCAGTTCTTTAAACGGGGTTCCGGAAATATACAGCCAGTTGGTTCCGCCCATTTCATGTTCGCCGTATATGTGATCTACATAACGATCCGGATATTTTCGAAACCGTTCCTGTGCGATTTTAATCATGTCTTCTCGTTTTCCGAAGCTAAGCGCTTCCATGGGGCAGGCCTCGACGCATCCGGGCAGCAGGCCTTCAATCACCCTTGGATAACACATGGTACATTTTCGAATCCGGGGTGTCAGGGCTTGGTCGTATTCATAGGTGGGTATTTCAAAGGGACAGGCGATCATACAATACCGGCATCCTACACATACGGAAGAATCATATGTCACAGCGCCCGTCTTTGTCTTTGTAAACGCCCTTACGAAACATGCGGAGGCACACGCCGGCTCCAGACAGTGGTTACACTGTTTTTTGTAAAATACGGGGCTTTGTGAACCTTTTGATTTGTCATATTTGTTTACCACCGTAAACGCTGTTGTGGTGGTTCTGCGCTTGGTTTCCAAGACGGATAGGTCCGTAAAGGGTTTGTCCGGCTGGGGCAACTCATTCACTTTATTACAAGCGGCTTCACAGCTGCGGCACCCCACGCAAAGCGTTATGTCATGCAGTATTGCAAAACTTTTAGGATAACCGGTAAAGTGCTTGGTGGTTGCAGCAGAAGCTGATTTTCCGATTGTGGTGCTCAAACCTGCTGCACCGACCCACCCTAAAAACTTTCTTCTGGATATGGACATGTGTAATACCTCAAAAACGTCTACCGCAATTTAACTGTTTGTGTTCACTCAGGTGATCTCGTAAACGTCGAGTTCATCTGAAGTTGGGTTCAATACTACGATGGTTTTTTTCTTTCCTTATGGCAAGATGTACAGCCTGTATATTTTTCAATACCCATTTTCTGATGACACCCGATGCACTGTTGATGAAAAGAACCCATTATTCCGGGACGTAAAAGGTTATTTTCATTAAACGGTTTGTCATGGCAGATACCGCACCTGGGCGGCTTGTCGCCCGCAGGCGTATTATGATGGCATCCAAGGCATAACGTGGTCTCATCATGATGAAAATATTGGGCCAGTTTACTGTCGTCCAATTTTTTTACCATAGCATCAAATACTTTTCGATGCGGGTATTCGACCGCCTCATATTGATCAACCAGGTCCTTGAGAACAACGGTTTTCGGGACATTGACTTTATAGATAGGTGCAAATGTCTCTTTCCATAGTTGCGGCATCAGGCGGGCCATTTTTGCTGCTCTTGAGGTCGATAAAACCCCGGTTTTTTCCGGCAACGGTATCATGTGACATCTCAGACACGCAGTGGATTCCTGCTGACGGGTTTTTGACATGAATGCATGACAACCGGCACAGCTTTTGTCCTGCTGTTTGGATTCGTGGCATCCGATACAGCTGCTTAGATGTCCGCGTTTATGAAAAGCGGTTTTCAGTGGAATGTCGGTGCCATTTTTTGAAACTTTATTTGAACCGACCAGTGGATGGCAAGTTGCACACGACTCCAGGCTTGGGTGGTGACATACACGGCAGGTGTCGTTGTATTCTTCGTGGCTCTTATGGCTGAAGGGAACCTGATTCATCCTGGCGATGCGTCCTTTTTTATCGCCGGTTTTGATGATGACATTATCCGGCTGTCCCCGCTTCAGCCTGGGGACATTTTTCACTTTTTCGATTTTCAGTTGCTCTTTCGCATCATGGCATCCCGCACACCGAAGCGGTCCTGCATCCATGTGTTTCGCTCGATTCTTTTGATGACAATCGATACAGGCGATATGGGAGGCAAACCGCATGGAGATCACTTTTTCCGTACCATCATTTTCCGTTTGTTCTTTGTGGCAGTAGCGGCAGGTGCCTTCTTTTCCCTTGGCATAGAAAAGCTTCTGACTTTTTTTGTCATATTCGTGGTGGCATTGATCACATTGGTTCTCCTGGGCACGGTAATGTCTAAAATGAAGGGATTTGTCGAATCCCATGGGAACCCTTGAAGATTGGATCAAAGGTCTTTCCATGTGACAATCATCGCATTTAACAGGGCCTGCCTTTTCTCCGGCCGCAATCATTTCAGTATGGCATTTGGTACAGTTGTCACAATAAATTTTCGTTAATTCTTCTCTGCTGACATCTTTAAGCCGCATAAATTTAAGAGACATGCGTCCGTTTTCAGTTTTATGGCAGGCCAAACAGTCTTTATTTTTCTTTTCCAGGGCATCGGTATGCTGGTCATGCAAAAATACCGCTTTGGTCTTTTCAAGTTTTCCAAAAGCCTCCATATTATCAAAAAAGACGATATCCGGCCTAAACTCAATTGACTGAGTATCTACAGGGGTTTTTGACTGTGCTGTAACATCAAAAACGACCACAAAGCCGATTAACAAGATGATAATCGTAACAGAGATTCCAACCCCTATTCGTAACGATTTTCCCTTTGCCATAATTGTTATCCTTGCCTGTTATCGAATATTAAATTGTAAAGTTATTTCTTCGTGAACCCCAAGTGTTCAGGATAAGACCTTGCCCTTATCTTCCAGATTTTTACCGGCAATAATATCCAGATGCCATGTGGCCACATCATCCAACGGTAGAATAATAGGCCCTGCGATTTCTCTTAAATCCATGGTTTTAAGGTAGTTGTCACAGCGACCACAAAGGTCGATCCGAAGACCTTCCTCGCTTTCCGCCCGCAGATAACTTAAATCTTCTCTATTATCATTTTCACAAAATGGGCATCGAAGACGCGGATAGGGCCACGCAGTTTCACACAATGAGCAGTGAAGCCTTCGTTTGCCCCCTTCGCCGGAAAGATCGGCCAGCCTGGGTGCCGAACCGCAAACCGGACAGTGGCCGAAATTCCAAGGGCTTAAATCCAAGTGCTCGAGAACCGCTTGTGCGATGATCAAAAGGGACGGTCGCAAAGACAGGCGGAGCAGCAATGCAAGCACCGGGGAATCGACATTCAATGCTTTGGCTGAATCATCGATAGCTTTGAAGTTGGATGTCAGAACCGCTTTCATCACTAAGGGAGCTCCGTTATCCTTTTCTTCAATGGCTTTCAGCAGGCCTTCTGCCTGTCGATGTCCGTCTTCTTTTTTTTTCACCAATTCCACCAGGCGTTCATACAGGGCCGATATTTTTTCCCAGTCCAGAGACAAATCCTCTGGATTTAAAAGAGATTTTCCCTGGTACCAAGTATTCGGTAAAGGATCAACGTCAAGTTTCAAGTCTGAAAGGCTAAAGTCCTTTGAAGCCTCAACCGTCTTAGATAAAAGGTCTCCCATCCATTGAGCAATTTCGGTATAGACCGGATTGCGAGCTGCA
>JASFGF010000081.1:0-9156 GCA_050123915.1 Desulfobacterales bacterium
AAACTTTTGCCATTGTCCGAGTATAAAAGACATCGTCATCACTCAATTTTTTTGAACCTTTCTTTTCGGATACCGTTTGAGTGGCTTAGGGTCCGTTAGAAAGAACAGGCGCATGCCGACATCGTATCTTTTAAATAAATTTTAAATTGGTGAAGCGAATTTATGGCATTTTCAAAGATGGTTTCCGGTTCTTTCTTTACGAGCCCTTGCCACGAGTTTTATCCGCCTCTGGTGTGGTCATGCGGTTTAAAAAAAGATCATCCATGTAGCGACTATTTAGAAAAATACCCCGACCCCTTATTTATCTATAATTATTATTTTTTGATATTTCTCTCACCATTTGAAACGCCCTTTTTAGGTTTTACTTTGATGATCACTTCATCCTTGCCGATGACACCCAGCTCTTTTCTGGCCACATCTTCAACATATTCGGGATCATTCTTCAATCGCTCTATTTCACGATAAAGAGAGAGATTTTCCTTTTTAAGCGCATCGTTTCTTTTCGACAAGTTATCTTTTTTTATTTTAAGTTGATACAGATCCGTAAGACTATTTTCACCAAACACGATAAACAACAACATCAAAAACATCGTCATTATTGCTAAAACAAGCATTATATTTTTCTTTAAACTCACGCTTTATCTTTCCCCTTTCCAGCGATGACCATCACCTTTTTCAATTCGGAACTTTTAAACAATAACGAAAAAAAACCGTATAACACAAGACCGATAAGGATACTTCCCAAAAGTCCGAAGAAAAGGCCCGCCAGACTCCCTCCTTCAGAAGGAATAATGAATTGAGCCGACGCCCATACAGCAGCACCCATAAATATTGAACAGATGATGGTCTTGTAAATGGACGTCATCATCGTTTTCAACCCCAGCATTCCGAGTTTTGTCTCTAAAGCCCAGACAAGAAGTCCGAGGTTTAACATGGATGCCAAAGAAGTGGCCAGTGCAAGCCCTCCATGTCCCATTGGCCCCATGAGAAGAATACCGAGAATGATATTGGCACAAACAGATATAACCGCCATTCGTACCGGCGTTTTTGTATCCTGCAGTGCATAAAATGTTGACACCACAATCCGCACACCTGAAAACGCCCATAATCCCACACTATAATATAAAAGGGCATATGCAGTCAAATGGGTGGTCTGTGCATCGAACGCACCCCTTTTGAATAATAACGTAACGATCGGTTCTCTTAAAACGATCAGGCCGACCATTGAGGGAATAGTAATAAAAAAAACCAGTTTCATCGCATATTCAAAGGTATCCCGAACTGCTTGCAGGTCCTTTTTTGCGGCCTGTCTTGAAATACTCGGTAAAACAGCGGTTGCGGTTGCGATGGCGAATATTCCAAGGGGAAACTGCACCAAACGGTCGGCATAATATAGATATGAAACACTCCCTTCGGGAAGCAGTGATGCCAAAAGGGTCCCCACCAGGATATTGATTTGATAGACAGCAGCGCCGAATATGGTGGGAAGCATCAACAGGCCTATTTTTTTGAGGCCGGGATGGAATATTTTTGCTTTTTGCCAAAAATAGAACCCTTTCTTAATCAAAAACGGTACCTGAAACCCAAGCTGCAAAATCCCACCGATCACCACACCGACGGCCAGGCCGGTGACAGGATTCGCCATATGGGGTGAAATAAAAAAAACCGAACATATAATGGAGATGTTCAAAAGAACGGGGGCAAGGGCCGGTGCAGCGAAATGACCCAGAACATTAAGGATCCCCATGGAAAGTGCCACCATTCCGATAAAGAAGATATACGGGAACATGATTCGCGTGAGAAAAATGGTGACGGACAATTTCTCAGGAGAATCGATAAAGCCGGGAGCAAGGATGCGAATGATCAGCGGAGACAAAAAAATACCTGCAATGGCAACGACAACCAGCACCACCGACAGCAGTCTTATGGCGGATCTGGCCATTTCAAAGGCGTCTTCTTTTCCTCGATTCGTCAGTGTGTCGGTAAATACCGGGATAAATGCAACGCTTAAAGAACCTTCGGCAAAAAGCCTTCTTAAAAGGTTTGGAATTCTAAACGCCACAAAGAAGGCATCTGAGCTCAATCCGGCACCGAAAAACCATGCAATGACGACATCTCTTATAAATCCGAAAATACGGCTCAAGAGTGTCGCTGATCCAACAACGCCTGCGGCTTTGGTTACGCGGTCATTTTCATGATCGGTTTGTCTTATTGAAGGGTTCATGATTCGCAATAAATGATTCGGATCTATGGGGCCTGACCTTTATATAATCCCTGGAAGGGGCGGTTTTATTTAAAGGCGTACAAGTTAAAAGTGCCTAAAGTTATTGAGTCGCTTCGCTCCGCCAATGTTAATAATTGGCAGAATTCCTTAACTTTAGCTCACTTTAAACTTTAGTTCACTTCAAATTCTTCCAGCGATTCTTCAGGCAGAGCCATCATTCACCGGCCTATCCCGAAGGACCCGGTTTTTTATGACGAAATAAAAACTTCTTGACATATATTTAATAAGCTCATAACTTACATTTTTTAAATCAATAAGGAAAGGAGTTTATTAAGAAATTGGCCAATCATAAATCAGCAATTAAACGCGCACGTCAGAACGAGATGAGACGCTTGCGCAATAAATCTGTAAAAACAAGGGTAAAATCTATTGTTAAAGATGTGCGACTTTCTGTGGACGAAAGCCCTAAAGAAGACGCATTGAAAAAACTCGATATGGCAAAATCGAACATTGATAGAGCAGCCCAAAAAGGTGTCATTCACAAAAAGACAGCTTCTCGCAAAATTTCACGCCTGTCGAAATTGGTAAACACCATTTCCGCCGAATCGTAAAAAAAGCGCAACGTGCAAAATGAAGTTTCTACATTCTTTGAACGGTGCGCTTTTTTGTTGAGTGCTTTAAAAATTGTCTGTTAAACGACTGTAGACTTTTTCAGAAAGTTTTTTAGACAGGTTTTCGATGGCTCGGCGTTTGTTGATATCGGTCACCTGTCTGTCCGTCGCCACATCATATTCTTCGAATTCTGAAACATTTGATGCAGACCATTTTACCTTGCCATCCGAACCTGTTAACTTCAAATTGACGGCAATTTCGACCCGTCTTGCAAGAGGACTTTGCTGCGCTTGACGGGAAATTGTCGTGATGCGCTCAGATACAATGACACCGGTAAGTATGGCATCAGCCTTCTTGCTGTTTTTCTGAACACTTCTTCCCTTCCGGGTAAATTCATATATCAGGTCATTGGTAATGGTATTTTCAAGCCCGGTTTCTGATGTGCGATTTTCAAAAATGTCTATGGCAATCGTCTGTATTCCTTCCGGCAAATTGCCACTCCCTGCAAATCGATAGCCGCAAGCCGAAAAAAACAAAACGATAAAAATGACCGGCCAGATAAATTTTTGATGATAAAAAAAGGCTGTTTTAATTGTAAAGTTCATAAAGTAAAGAATCCGTGAACAGAGGCCCCGATTTTGATATAACCCCTGGAAAGGGCTGTTTTAAATTTAAAAGTGCCTATGTATCCCGTATTAAACGGGGAAGTTATGGAGTCGCTTCGCCCTCTCCGAGCTGTAACCTCTACCCTCCGGCCAGTAAGCCCTACGGGCTGGAAGCGGAGCCGGAAGCCGTTGGTTTTATATTATTGACAGAATTCCTTAACTTTAGCTCACTTCAAACTTTTCCAGCTATTTTTCAGGTAGAGATAGTTATCTCTGACCTGACCCAGAGGACGTTGATTTCAACGTTAGATTAGACCACGATATTAACAAGCTTTTCCTTGACGACAATCATTTTTTTAATGGGTTTCCCGTCAATGAATTTCAAGACTCTTTCGTCTGAAAGCGCCATTTCTTTTAGGGTGTCGTCATCTGCATCGGCATCTATGTGGAACTTGCTTCTAAGTTTGCCGTTGACCTGTACCACGATCAAAAGCTCATCTTTGATGAGTGCGTCCTCCCGGTATGACGGCCATGAAGCCATTAGGATGCTGGTATCAAATCCAAGTGATTCCCATAATTCTTCGGCAAAATGAGGGACAATGGGAGATAAAAGAAGCGCAACAGATTCCATGGATAGCCGCATGACCTCGATCTTTTGAGCGTTCGTATCATCAAGATCGAATCCGTACATGGTATTTACGAGTTCCATGACGGCACTGATAGCGGTATTGAAATGAAATCTGTCTTCGATATCTCTGGTAACCTTTTTTATCGTTTCATGGTTTTTTTTGAATAGCGCGCGAGAATCATCTTCCAGCTGATCCGGACTGCCGTTAAAAGGTTTGGCGCCACGAATCAAGCTCTCCCAATTTAATGCCAGTCGCCACACACGGTTTAGAAAACGATAGCCGCCCTCAACCCCCTGTTCGCTCCATTCCAGATCTCTTTCAGGCGGCGCTGCAAAAAGGCAGAAGAGCCTTGTGGTATCAGCACCATATTTTTCTAAAAGAATGTTGGGGTCGATAACATTCTTTTTTGACTTGGACATCTTTTCAACACGACCGACGATGGTCTGCTGACCGCATCGTTTACAAAGCCGTTCTTCATTGGTTTCTTTTATTTCTTCAGGAAGAAGAAAACCGTGTTCAGGACAGGAAACCGTCTCTTTACAAACCATTCCCTGGGTCAAAAGCCGTGTAAAAGGTTCCTTATATTTGACAAGTCCGATATCGTGCAGAACACGGGTGTAATATCTGGAATAGAGCAGATGTAAAATCGCGTGTTCAACACCACCGATATACTGATCAACGGGCATCCAGTAATCTACGGCTTCACGGTCAAACATGGCGGTTTTACAGTTCGGGCTGCAATATCGTTCATAATACCACGAAGACTCTACGAACGTATCCATGGTATCGGTTTCTCGTCTGGCATCGTGACTGGCACAGGCCGGACAAGTCGTTTTTGTAAAATATTCGAGGGTCGACAAAGGTGATTTACCGCCTTCAAGAAGATCGGCATCCTCTGGAAGCAAAATGGGAAGGTCTTTTTCAGGAACGGGAACAATACCGCATTTTTCACAATGAATGATGGGTATTGGTGCTCCCCAGTATCGCTGTCTTGAAATCCCCCAATCCCTTAGCCTGAAGCTGGTTGTTTTCTTTCCGAGCCCCTTTTCTTCCAGATAAAAAGCGATATCGTCCAGCGCTTTTACACTATCTATTCCGTTGAACCGACCGGAATTAACCATGACGCCTTCACCGGGAAAGGCTTCGGTCATTGTGACAGGATCAAGATCGGCATCGTAAGGTTTTACAACCACGACAACATCAAGGCCATACTTGCGGGCAAATTCAAAATCTCGCTGATCATGTGCGGGTACGGACATCACTGCACCGGTGCCATATTCCATAAGCGCAAAGTTGGCGGTATAGATCGGCATACGAATACCGGTTAAAGGGTTGATACAATATGCACCGATGAAAACCCCCTCTTTTTCATAGCTTTCCACGGCTTTAACCGATCGATCCTGCAAGGATATGCGCTGGACAAACTCGGCAACTTTACTTTCTTGCGAAGTTCCTTCGGACAGTTTGACCACCAGCGGGTGCTCCGGTGCAAGGCACATAAACGTCGCCCCATATACGGTATCCTGTCGTGTCGTAAACACCGGTATTAGTTCATCCGAGTTTTCTATGGGAAACCGTATTTCTGCCCCTATACTCTTCCCGATCCAGTTTTTCTGCATCGTGATTACCTTTTCGGGCCACCCCGGCAGCTTTTCACAATACGACAAGAGATCCTGGGCATAATCGGTAATGCGGAAAAACCATTGCCAGAGCTTTTTTTGTCGAACCTGCTGGCCACATCTCCAGCACAGACCGGCTTCAACCTGTTCGTTGGCAAGTACCGTTTGGCAGTGTTCACACCAGTTCACAAAGGATTCCTTACGATAGGCCATCTTTTTTTCATACATTTTTAAAAAAAGCCACTGTTCCCACTGATAATATTCAGGACTGCAGGTCGCGATTTCCCGATCCCAATCATAGGAAAAACCCAGAAGCTTCAACTGAAATCGCATGGTATCGATATTTTGATACGTCCACTTGGCCGGGTGGCTGTTATTTGCAATTGCAGCGTTTTCCGCCGGCATGCCGAATGCATCCCAACCCATGGGATGAAGGACATTAAACCCTTGCATTCTTTTGTATCTCGCAACAACATCTCCGATGGTATAGTTTCTCACATGGCCCATGTGGATATTGCCTGAAGGATAAGGAAACATCTCAAGCAGATAATACTTTTCTTTATTCGGATCCTCTTTGACCTTGAAAAGCTTTGTCTCTTCCCAGAAATTTTGCCATTTAGATTCTATTTTACTGGGATCGTATCGTTCATCCATTTTATTTGATTAACCTCGAAAATATATTGTCATCCAAATAATTATACTTATAATATATTAATTTAGTACCTGAATCTTATATGAAAATCGATAAGAAAAAAAGAACATCATGCTAATATGACAATAGGTTTCATGCCACAACACGATACAAATAGCAAGTCATAAGACCTGAATTTTGTGATGGCGAGAAATCGTTTGACTTGTACATAACAATTTCATATTCATTTAGAAGAGCAAGTGCTTAAGATTAAAGCCTGTTTTTGCCAATAAACAATCCTTGTTATTGTTGAGACGGAAATCTCACTCTGACCCGGATATTTCACGTGTGCGAGACGTTCATTTGCAAGGCACTCAAGGGCCCAGCCGTAGTAGACTACTGCAAGCCCTTGATAACGCGGCTCGAAGATCCCGTTTAAAACGGGGAAATGGACGTTTCGGGCACGCCCGTAGGGTGAAAATTTACATGAAACATTCGGGCTAATTGTTCTTAACCATAATTGGAAAACGATTTCATGAGCAGTAAAATCCTTATCAATGCTATAGATCCCGAGGAATGCAGAATTGCAAAAGTCAAGGACCTGAAGCTCGAAGAATTTCATATTGAAAGCTCAGGAAGAGAAATTATCCATGGCAACATTTATAAGGCGGTCATCTCTCGTATTGAACCGAGCCTTCAGGCCGCATTTGTTGATTTCGGCGCTGATCGTCACGGCTTTTTACAAAAACACGAAATCCACAGCGAATATTTTCAGGACAATCTCTCTAAAGACAAATCCATATTAAAAATGGTCAAGCGTGGCCAGGAGCTATTGGTGCAAGTGACCAAAGATCCCTTTATGAGAAAGGGCGCCATGCTGACAACTTATATATCTTTGCCCGGTCGGTACGTAGTGCTTATGCCGGGAAGCGACAGCCGGGGAATCTCACGCAAAATAGAAGACGAAGACGAGCGTAAGCGTTTAAAAAGTATCGTCGGCAAGCTTAAGATACCGCCGGGATTCGGAATTATTGTCCGCACGGCAGGAATAAACAGTACTAAACCACGCATGTCAAAAGATTTAAACTATCTTTTGCGCCTGTGGAAGAACATCAAAAAAAATGTGACAAAGGTAAAAGCACCCGTATTGCTTTATAAAGAGCAAAATCTTGCCGTAAGATCCATGCGCGATTACTTCACTCATGATGTCACCGAAATCCTTATCGATGATGAAGCCATATACCATGTCGTTAAAGATTTTGTTAAAATCATATCGCCGAAACACAAAAAAATTGTCAAATACTATAAAGGGGACCGGCCGATATTCACCAAATACCAACTTGAAGATCAAATTTCATCAATTTACGCGGGTCGTGTAAAACTTAAATCCGGCGGGACGCTAGTAATAGCACAAACTGAAGCTCTCGTCTCCATCGACGTTAATTCAGGCAAGGCAACCCGGAAAAAGTCCATTGAGCAAACCGCACTCCAAACCAATATTGAGGCAGCCGAGGAAATTGCGCGCCAGTTGCGACTCAGAGACCTGGGCGGCCTTATTGTCATCGATTTTATCGATATGAAAGACCCCAAACACAAGTCGGAAGTTGAAAGGGCCGTTAAAAATTTCGTAAAACCGGATAAGGCCAAAACCAATATCGGTAAAATTTCAAAATTTGGTTTGATGGAAATGTCGAGACAGCGACTTCGTCCCTCCATCGAATCCAGCAGTTTCGAGCCCTGCATTCATTGTAAGGGAAAAGGAATGATCCCCTCTGTTGAGATGCTGGCCCTTGACTTTCTCCGCCGACTTCGCCTTGAAACCATAAAAACCGACATTTCAAGTGTCAAAGGGATCGTCCCTCACGGTGTTGCCGATTACCTTTTAAACAAGAAACGCAAAGAAATTCTAGATCTGGAACTCAGGAGAGGTCTTTCCATCACCATTGAGGGGGATACAAAAATTATTCCCGGCATGAGCGAAATTAATTGTGAAGAATAAAATCGATCCATACCCGTCAATTATCATGTATTCAAAGGTAAATTTATGCCAAAAAAACCTGTAAAAATGGCAAATAGAATTATCGGAGTTTTCATCATCGCTATGGTACTTGTCGGCGCATTTGCGGGCATCAGGTTCCTGATGAAACAAAAATCGAAAACCGAAACACAAAAAGCACACGATAATATTCAAATTCCTTCAAATTCGGAGCCGGTTATTGATTACAACAACATTGACAAAGACAAAGACCTCAAAACACTCATGCAAGAGCGAAAAGCACAATATGGAGTCAATAAAGGGGTTGATATTATTGCACAATCCAATGAATCAATTAAAATCGGCGATTCAACGGTATCCATGCAGGAAATTTTAGAAAAGATTCGTCTAAAAAGTGGTGATATCGTGGAAAAAGACATCAAATCACAGGACGGGACCACAAAAGAGAAAATAGAATCATTCGGGATCCACGTGGTCCAGCCCGGGGAAAATATCTGGAATATCCATTTTACTTTTCTGAAAGATTATTTCGATCACAAAGGCGCCCAGTTGTCACCCCGTTCGGACGAACCCCTTGAAGGTGGAAACAGTTCGGGTGTCGGCAAGATTCTTAAATTCTCGGAGCATACCGTAAACATTTACAATATCAGAGAACATAAACTCGATGTCAACCTTGACTTGATCTTTCCCTTGACCAAAGTGGTCGTCTATAATATGGATCAAATTTTTGCATTTCTGGATCTCATTGACTATAAACATGTAAACCGTATTCAATTTGACGGCGAGACGCTATGGATGCCGGCGAATTAAACCGATTTTTCACATGTGTGTGGCGGTGAT
>JASFGF010000082.1:0-9116 GCA_050123915.1 Desulfobacterales bacterium
TGCTGCTATCGTTATCTTCATTTCTTTTAACTTTGCTGTCGACTTGATTCGAAAAAAATCACTTGAAGTTGTGATAAGATTTGGATCGATTTTAGTATCACCGATCCCTGGAACGTTCTTATACCAAGTCGGACTTGAAAGGTCATGGATATATATGGATTCAGAAGTTTCCATTCGGTATTCATAAATAGCTTGTGCAAGGTCTTCATTTCCTGAAGGCAACATCGCCACAAGGATCGGTAGCTCCGCAGTATTGATATTTATTTTTCCTTCATATGTGAAAGAGTTGTTCGAAGATTTGGTCATTCCAAATACGGTTATGAAGTTGGAAAGTCCCTGCTCTCCTCCTGCTCCCAGAAAAATTTCCGGTGTTACACCTCTCACAAGAACAAGCTCTCCAATATGGGTGAACGGACCGTTTTTACAGGGGTATGGCGGATCAAGATCCTGATAATAATCTGATTCCGCCCCGTTTAGACCTGTGATGGCATCATCATCGCCGGAGTCGAGCCAATCTTTGATGGAATTGATGATCGTCATCGGTTCCATATCCTCAAACGCTTCATTTTTATATATTAAAATTCCTAAAAACCGCTCCCACATAACCCTTTGGGACTCATTGAAGCTGTGTCCTTCAGGGAATTGGACAAGGCTGTTAAGCTGAATTTTACCGAGTTCATCGTTGATGGTTAACGTGATGCTGCCATCTTCAAATGGGATATCATCCAGAATTTCGCTAATTTTTTCAGAGTTGGCCCAATCCTCCTGGAGTGAATCAGAACTTGAATCTTTTTTGTCTTTGACCAACACTGCTACCGCAAGATTTACTCCTGATGACGCCATATGCAAAAGCGTCATACGGTCCCTGGTTGTGGCCGCTGAAAAAACTGCCGATCGCATTTTTTTGTTCATTTCCAATGACGCCACAATGAGTACCGTAACAATGGACAATGTGACAAGAAGGACGACTCCGTGCGTGTTTTTTAGAAATCTTATCACCATGAATTTACGTTTCGAATTTTCTACAACTTATAAAATTAAAAATTTTAATAACAGCCAATTATGACGTCTGTATGGAAGATTGTAATGCTGCGATATTGGGAATAAAAACGAAAACCACGTATTTAAATTGCTAAAAAGCCCTTCAAATCCATGATTCCATTGCTCCATTATTCCTTATATTCTAATGGGGGCTAAGCCCCTGAGTTTTATCTTATTCTTTCTTCTTTCGATAAACCGGTAGTGTTACCATGGTTTTGAACCACAAGGAATTTGAATTTTCGGCCAATTCAAGATTTATATCGATGGCTTTAGGTGTTGAATATCCGAAGTCTTCATCATCGGAATCCCACAAATCATACGCTGTTCCATCTTCGTCATAATATTTAAATGTCAGAGATTTAACGTCTGTACACAATACAGGATCTCCGGCCTTTTCTTCAAATTTTTCATAGGGATATAAGTTGTCTGAGCGCTTCAACACATAATTCCCATCACTTGAAGCCTGAACGTAGTAAACGATTTCTGCAATTCCTTTTTCCGTTTTTCCGCCAAAGGACAGGTGTGCCAGCGAAGTAAATCTTAGTCTGGGAAAGGAAACTCCCTGAATATCAAAAATTTCACCAACAATTCGATAAAGTTCAGGTGGTTCACCCAAAACCGGTGGTGAATAACCCGGAGGTAATGTTAAATGAATGGACTTAAGATCAACAATCATTCGGTTCAAACAGTTTTTTGCCATTTCATAAGATGCGGTCCCCTGATCAGAGGTTTCGTTTCCGGATAACAGGGAAGTATATGAAGTAAAAATGGTTGTGGCAATGATTGCGAAAATAAAAATCGCAATCATGATTTCAAGCAGTGTAAAACCGCAATCCCTGAAGCGTGTGACAAATACCCGATAACGAAAAAACGCGGCAGGCAACAGGTGATTTTCTTTTAACTTTTCAAGCATTACTATCGATCTTGACCTATCAAGTTCTTTAACAAAACCTGGTTTCAAATCGAGATTCAAATCGAGTTAAGCATATAATTTAATCAACTTATTCAACTTTAATGTCTGAATACGGCCAAAATTTCCCTGACGTGACCTATTTTCGCAACATCTAAATTATTACAAGCCATCAATCTTTAAAATATTTATAAGCCCTTAAGTTGTAAGTAAATTCATCGTTATTAAAAGATATAAGGAGATCAATTTTTTTCAGATCTTTAGCAATATTTCCAAGGGCCGTCGACTCAACATCATCAATAACAATATTCCAGCGGTAATCCGGGAACTCATCTCCATAATCACCTGAATCGTCTCCTATATCTTCCAGACTTTCCGACTCGATTTCAGCCATTTTTATTTGTGCCAGCATGGGGGCGGTTGAATAAAATCTTACCTCATTGTTCATGGAAACGGTCTGAGCATGCATCCTATACACGCTAACAAGAACAATGGCGATGATGGAAAGTGCGACCATGACTTCAAGCAGTGTAAAACCCCTTTTCTGATCTCTTTCCTCTATTCTCTGCCCATACGTTTTATTCAATCTTCAAACTCCGTATAACCATTATACAAACGAACCCGTAGTAAAAAAGGTTCGATAAGAAAAGAAAATTTTTCATTGTCATCATTTTCAAGATGAATGATTGCCTTGTCAGAATAACCCTTTTCATTAAAATAAATATCTGCCTGTCCCACTGATATTTTTTCTTGATCCGGATATTCAACATCCAGTAATTTTATGTCCTCCGGAAGTTTATATCCATTCGTTTCTGCAGATTGAAGCGCTTCTTCGGGCATTGCTTCGTGGGTTATCCACAATTTGTTAGAATCAAGACCCACGTGAAGAATGTATTTTTTTTGCTCTCCGGCCGCCCTTTCTTTTATATATGGAATTTTCAACAGAATCCATCGCGACACGTCTTTGGTGCTATCTGACAGGACATTACGCTGAAATCGAGGAATTGCAAAAAATAGCATAATGCTGATCAGAGAGATAACGACAACGAGCTCTATAAGCGTGAAACCTTTGATTCGTTCGAAGCCAGGCATAATGGTTTGTTGACATGTAACATTTAATGAATACCGAAAAACGTTTTACGGGTTCATCAACAGTTATACATTAATGAAAATCGGTGGCCATAGAAGGAAAAAAATTGTACAGTGATGATTAATCAATCTCCCAGCTGTTAATATCTGCATTCTTGTCTTCACCCCCTGGAACGCCGTCATAACCATAAGAAATGATGTCATAATCACCGTGAGTGCCAGGAGAAAGATAAATAAAATCGTTGCCCCAGGGATCTTTGGGTAGTTTTCCTTTCTCGAGATACCCGCCTTTACGCCATTTCTTTGGCAGCATTCCTGTCTCGGGTTTCTCAATAAGTGCCTGCAGTCCCTGTTCCGTATCCGGATACGCTCCATTATCAAGCTTATATAGATTCAGGGCTGTTTCCAGGCTCTCAATCTGTATTTTTGCTTTAAGTTGTTTGGCCTCTTCAGGGCGGCCCATGATCCGCGGTATAATGAGGCCTGCAAGAATCCCAAGTATGACGATGACAACCATGAGTTCAATCAGTGTAAATCCACGGCAGTCTGTCTTTCTAAAACAAGATATACAATTCATTGATTCCTCACCTATAAATCAGTTTGAACCCAAAACGAGGGTTGTCTTTTGGACATATGATATTTTTAAACATATATTATATAGTGTCTATCCACGAATCGTGGAGGTATTATTGCGTGTCCAATTCAGAAATGAGCAATTTTTTCGTCGAGCAAGGCCGCACAAGGGTTTGTGACCCCCGCATATCGGGACAGGAAGGCGTACTCAACGTACGCCGCAGCAGGAAAGCCGCTGAGAACGCCGCTCGGCGGAAAAAGGGCCATTTATGGATGGACACTATCTAATAAGCGTGCTCATTTCAAAGATCGGCAGGCATATCGAAAGAACAATAAAGCCGACAATAACAGCCATAATCAGTATCATAACAGGTTCTAAAAGTGATGTCATGCTCATTATACTATTTTCCACTTCATTCTCATATACATCTGCGATTTTATCCAACATGGCTTCCAGCTTTCCACTCTGCTCCCCAACCTGAATCATTTGGATGGTAAGATCAGGAAATATGTTGCTGCCTGCCAGAGCAGGTCCCAATCCCTGTCCTTTTCCCACTTCTTTTGAAGCCTCTTCAATTGCATCGGAGATGAGGGCATTACCGACGATATTTTTTACAATTTCAAGAGCAGACAACATGGGGACACCATTTTCAAGAAGCGAACCAAGTGTTCGGGAAAAACGAGCCACCGCTATTTTTTTAGCTAAAGGTCCGAAACGTGGCAATAAGAGTTTTATTTTATCGAAAGAATACCCCCCTTTTACAGTTTTCCGAATTCTGTTTAGGGTAAACAAGATGACTGCCAAAAAAGAAAAAATCATCCACCAGTAGTTCTTAAAAATACCGCTAATTTTGATAAGAAAGAGCGTTGGTGCCGGGAGAGTTTGATTCATATCAGAGAAAATGGACGTTATGTTGGGAACAATAAACGTCAAAAGAAGAAACAGAACCAGCATTCCGATACAGCCCATTAAAATCGGATACGCCATGGCCGCTCGAATGCGGTTTTTTAAGGCCTCCTGTTTTTCGGTGATGTCGGCCAGCCGTTCTAACACGATGTCAAGGGCCCCTGAAGTTTCACCTGCTTGAACCATGCTGACATACAAAGATGAAAAAGTCCCTGGAAACAAAGACAATGACCGGGCGAAGCTGTTTCCTTCCACAATTGAATCCTTGATTTTTGCCAGCATTTTTTTAAATGCCTGAGATCTGATTTGTGATATCAGGGCATCCATGGCCGAAACAAGCGGAAGGCCTGCACCCAGAAGGGTTGCCAGTTGTTTCGTCATCATTGAAATTTCATAGGGTCTGACACGGGAAAAAGAATCTCTCAAAGAAAAAGACTTTGGCGTCTTTATTGCTGAAGTATCATGAACCTCTTTAATGGAAACCGGAAAAATTTTAGATGTCCGCAGTTTCTGACGGGCCGTACGGGAGCTGTCGGCATCAATGATGCCTGAGATTGTCTTGCCTTTTATATCCAGAGCTGTATATTCATATACCGGCATTGCGAAAAACCCTTAGTTTCTCAATGACAAGTTTTGTACTTTTTGTGGAAATATTTTTTTATATCCCTGGCATTCTAATAACCTGTTTGTTCCCGGATCATCCGAGTTGAAATGCAAGTCATTGTTTGATTTTCAAAAATCAAAATGATAATATCTTTATTTCCTAAGCTTTTCAAGAAATATTGTGGGGTTGATTAAAAGCGAGTCTCTGACATTTATACCTATATTTAAACAGGATAAAATTATGTATGAAATCCGTTTTCATGGTCGTGGCGGCCAGGGTACCGTCGTCGCTTCGATTTTGCTGGCAAAGGCCTTTTTTAAAACCGGCTATTATGTTCAAACCTTTCCGCTTTTCGGTGTGGAAAGACGGGGAGCACCAGTTGAATCCTATCTCAGGCTGGATAAAGAAAAGATTTTGATTCGTAGCAACATCTACACACCGGACCACATTGTCGTTCAAGATATGAAACTGATACACAGCGTCGATGTTACAAAAGGACTCAAACCCGGCGGTTTAATTTTGATTAATTCAAGAAATCTTCCCGAAAATATCGATCTTTTTTCAGGATATCAGCTTGCTTTTGTCGACGCCGACCACATCGCAGCCAACAACGGTCTTGGAACGCGTACCCATCCAATCATTAACACTGCCATGATCGGCGCTTTTGCGAAGGTTTTGGAAATGCCCCCGTTAGAAATGATTGCAGCGGCTATCAAAAATGATATCCATATAAAAACGAAACAGAATGTGTCGGCAGCTCAACAAGCATATGAAGAAGTAAACCTTTATGGAATGGTAGAAAATAGTATCGCATCAGAACATTGCTAAAAAGCCTTGTATTTAGCAGACTGAAATAATTTATCAAGGTAAAGGGAAATGACAACTCAACCAAAACACGCTGAAAAAATATCATTGTTCATATCACGGTCAAACATCTCCACCGAAATAAATAAAACCGGAACATGGCGGTTTATGAGACCAAAATACAATGAGAAAACAGCACCGTGCAGTGCGGCCTGCCCAGCCGGTGAAGATATTGCCCGAATTGAAATGCTTTCGAATCAAAGGCGATACCAAGATGCAGTAGAGACCATACTTCTTGAAAACCCTTTTCCTTCGGTATGCGGCCGCGTATGTTTTCATCCCTGTGAGACGGTCTGCAATCGAGCGGAGCTCGATGATCCGCTCGCCATACATGCTTTAGAACGTTTTATTGGCGATATGGCCATTAAGGATGAATTGACACTTCAATTAAAAAAACCCCCGAAAAATGGAAAAACCATATGTATTGTCGGTGCAGGTCCATCAGGTCTGGCTGCCGGCTATTTTTTATCACAACTGGGGTATTCGTGTGACATTTATGAAGCCCGGTCAGAACCCGGTGGTATCTTACGGTGGGGGATACCGCGATACCGGCTGCCGGATAATGTCGTTGCCTCTGAAATCGAACGGATTAAGAAGACGGGGGTAAACATAATTTGTAATACACCGGTGACTCAAAACTTTCTCCAAAACGTCAAAAACCGTTACCATGCCTATTTTATCGGATGCGGTCACGGCCGATCACTGAAAATGAATATCCCCGGTGAAAATATGGCCTTTGACGGCCTTGAATTTCTCAACCTTCTGCGTATGGGAAAAGTATCACCTTCAAATGGACCAGCAGCGGTTATCGGCGGCGGTAACACCGCTATTGACGTTGCCCGATCTCTTGTTCGATTGGGAATGACAACGACACTGGTATACCGCAGACGAAAACAGGACATGCCGGCATTTAAAGACGAAGTGGAAAAGGCCGATAAAGAAGGTGTAAGTATTATGGAACTGTATTCTCCGCTTGAAATAAATGAAGACGACGGTGAATATGTTTTATCCTTGCAGAGGATGAAAACCAGCGGCATGGAAACAGACCGCGGCCGAGCGCGCGTCGTTCCAGACAGCCGAATCATGCATCACTTACGCGTCCGGAAAATTATTGTCGCCATAGGCGCAGAACCCTCAGCCACATGGCAGTTCCCCTCACGCAAAAATGCCGAAACCCTGTGTCTCAGCCACTGTACATTTACGACTTTTAAGCCACCGATTCTGTTTGGCGGCGATCTGACCAACACCACAAAAAGTGTCACGGATGCCGTCGCTTCAGGAAAACAGGCGGCCATGGCCCTTGATATTTTCTTTAAACAGGGAAGGCATACCATTGCTGACCGTTTGAATTCATGTCTAGTGGGAAACGGACCTGCCCTCTCCATGGAGTGTTATATGGGAGGAAAGCGATCGATTAGAAATCCTCACATCGTATCTAATGATGGCATCAATCTCGATTATTTTTTCCGGGCGCCTCGGGTTGAATCAGAATCGCTTGATATCAATAACCGTTTGAATTCTTTTGAAGAAATTGAATCAACGTTTTCCCCCAACCAGGCCATGGAAGAAACCCGGCGCTGTTTCAACTGCGGCATCTGTAATGCTTGCGACAATTGCCGCATATTCTGCCCGGAAATTGCCGTAATTCTCCAAGGTGCCAAAAGGAAAATTAATCTTGATTACTGTAAAGGATGTGGAATCTGCGTTTTTGAATGCCCGCGCAGCGCCATGGACCTGGAGGAGGAATTATGAAACAGGTTTTGGAAGGAAGCCACGCGGTTTCTGAAGCAGTACGGCTGGCAAAAGTACAGGTGATGTCCGCCTATCCCATTACTCCCCAGACCCATATCGTTGAAGCTTTATCAGAATATTGCTCTGACGGAACCATGAATGCCCGGTTTTTGTGTGTTGAAAGCGAACATTCGGCAATGGCTGCCGTTATCGGAGCTTCGAGTGCAGGTGTTCGAACCTTTACAGCCACTTCTTCTCAGGGCCTGGCATTGATGCACGAACTCTTGCACTGGACGTCAGCAGCCCGTCTACCCATTGTCATGGCTGAGGTCAACCGTGCCCTGGCGCCTGGATGGAATATATGGATGGACCAGACAGACAGCCTGGCCCAACGGGATACCGGTTGGATTCAGCTTTATTGTGAGGATGGCCAGGAAGTTTTTGACACCACACTTCAGGCCTATCGTTTGGCTGAAACCGTCAATCTGCCGGTGATGGTGGTTTTGGATGCGTTTTTCCTTTCCCACACCTTTGAGCCTGTGGACATACCCGATCAGAAACTGGTGGATCGTTTTCTACCGACGTTCTCACCACGAATTGCCCTGGACACGTCGGATCCTTTTGCCATGGGCCAAATGGCACCCCCAAATGTATACATGGAGATGCGACACGATATTCAAAAAGCCATGGAACAGGTTCCGGACATCTTTGCCAAAGTAGAAGAAGAATTTGCCCGAATATTCGGTCGGACATACGGGATGGTGGAAAAAGTCTTTTGCGATGACGCCCAAATCCTTATGATAACCACCGGGACGGCAGCGAGCACATGCCGTAAGGTCATCTCCGATCTTCGTTCACAGGGAGAAAAAGTCGGAATGCTCAAGCTTAAAATGTTTCGGCCGTTCCCAACAGATCTGATTCGAAAATATCTCGGTCATGTTCAAAAGATCGCCGTGATTGACAGGAATTTTTCTTTCGGCGCCAGTGGTATTTTTGCCCAGGAAATCAGAGCAGCACTGTGCAACAACCACGACCATCCCCCGGTGTTCGGTTATATTACGGGACTCGGCGGTCGTGATGTAACGCCTGAAATTCTAACGGAAATTTACTGGAAGACCAAAGATAGCACTACCCCAAAAAAAGAAAGTGTGTGGGTGGGACTTGTGGATGGATGATGGATGATTGGGAATGGATAATCCTTTTTTGTAACTGTTTTGGTTTTTAAAACAAATTGACGTTAAAAGAGTCTCAGGTATGATCATGGGGCTTAAAAAAAGATCATTCATTTAGCGGCTATTTAGAAAAATACCCCGATCCCTCAAATTGAACTGGAGATGATTATAAAGATGACTAGACTCAACATTCCAGATATGGACTATATGTATTCCGGACATGTA
>JASFGF010000083.1:0-9104 GCA_050123915.1 Desulfobacterales bacterium
GTTATGAAGCATTTCGGCGCAACGGCAGATGGTAATTTTGTAAAAACAATTATACAGAAGATGTAAAACAAAAGAATTGATGCACTCTTGAATTAGAAGTGGTTTCAAAACCTTCAATCAGGTTCACAGTCCCCCGCTGAAACCTGCGGGATAAAAAGGCGGACCGAGGGATTCAAACGCATGAATATATTCAATATTTCGAGTATTGAATCTCTCGGTCCAACACAGGAATTGGGCCTGAGGGGAGGTTTTGAAACCACTTCTATGATTTGTCTGGCTGGGTATACTGTTCGATAACCTTCAAGTACATGGTTTTTGGATATAAGCCTGTTAAGGAAAAAACATTTTCTTTGTTTTTAACAAAAGATACATGGGGGATGCCGGTTACGCGAAACGAATTCATAAGTTCGCGATGTCGATCAACATCAATCTTGTAAATTGATACAGTTGCACTTTTTTCCTTGGCAATTTTTTCAAGAATAGGGGCAAGATCTTTACAGGGAGGGCACCAATCCGCATAGAATTCTAACATCAACAGGCGTTCTTTAGATATCTCCATGACCTTATTAAGATGCGCCACATTGTCGATGCTGGTAATAAGGGAATTGTTGGTCTGCGCTTGCACTTTCTCGTTGGTATTATTTTTGCATGATACAATACTGGAAAGAAGAAAAACAGCAACAATGATTGCGAAGAGCCGGTTGCGATAAATACTGTATTTTGACCCTTTCTTCATATGATAATATCCATTAAAACAATGTGTTATAGGTTTAATATATTTAACATCAACGGTTTTAAATACCAAAGATAACCAACAATGGTGATATTTGCAAACGTAAAATGGTGACACGAATCGGCATGAATTGTTTTTTTATCGGAATTTATACATTTTTATATATTATGATTGCCATGGCGACGCCCCTGTATGCCGATATCTATGTTTATGCCGACAAACAAGGGGTGCTTCATTTTACAAACGTACCCACATCATCCAAATCATCCGACTATAAAGTCTATATCAAAGAAACTCTGAACAGACCGCTAGAATCAAACATTACCGATCTGTATGATCATGTTATTTCAGAAGCATCTCACACGCACGGCGTTTCTTTTTCATTATTGAAAGCGTTGATTAAAACAGAGTCGGATTTTAATCCGAGAGCGGTTTCAAGTGCCGGAGCAAGGGGGCTGATGCAACTAATGCCGGAAAATATCAAAACCCTTAAAATAAAAAACCCCTTTGATCCAAGGGAAAATATAATGGGAGGTACACAGTACTTAAAACAATTGATCGATCGTTTTAACGGAAAACTGCCGCTGGCACTTGCTGCCTATAATGCAGGTCCGGGAGTCGTTGAGAAATATCAGCGGATTCCCCCTTTTAAAGAAACAGAAAATTTTGTGAAACAGGTGATGAAATATTATTCTTTTTTTAACAAGAGTTAACCGTTCAACTAAAAATTAGATCTTTCTCCACAACGGTTCCTTCTTTGATTACAGCCTGTGTTTTTCCTTTGTTTGTGATAACAATTTTGCCCTTGACGGCAACATTGCTTTCAAATCGCACATCTCCTTTGATGGACAGTGATTCACAATTCGTTAGTGACGGTACGCCGCTGGGAAATCTTTCATCAAAAAGATCTATTTTTCCATAATATTTCGGATCGATATCGATCTGGATCGTTTTTGTCCCGGTATTTGGATTTGCAATCAGATTGTTTTTGATAGAAAAGAGAAAGCGGTCAGAACGGATCGACAAAAGGTCGCTACATTTTTTAACCGGTAAAAAACGTGATGTCGGCACTTTAATAACAGCCGCTCCTTCAAAAAGAGATATGGCAGCGCCCATGGCGGTTTCGATCTGAAAAACCTTTGGGCTGTTTTCATCTCTGGGATCGAGGGTTTTGGGATTGCGGATTATGGGAAGTTTTACAGCCCCGCTCTTTTGAATCAACTTGTGAAGCACTTTGAGATTTATCCAGATGTTGTTGGTGTTAAAAAATCCATAGCGATTTATGTCTCTGAATGCGCTCAGTTCATGTTCCGGGCACTGAGCCGACTCTCTCAGAATCAATCGCCCGTCTTTATGTCTTGCAATATGCCCTCCTTTTATGTCCGAAGGGGTTCTGGGCGCCACTTCCATCATAAAAGGTAAATTCTTTTCAACAAAATACCCCAGAAGCGATTCATTTAGTGTCGCTCCCAAATTGTCCGAATTCGAAATAAAAGCATATTCGATGTTTTTGTCGAGCAGTGTGTTTAAAATTCCGGAGGTATAGACAGCCGAGTATATA
Source organism: Desulfobacterales bacterium (assembly GCA_050123915.1). GTDB lineage: Bacteria > Desulfobacterota > Desulfobacteria > Desulfobacterales > UBA11574 > UBA11574. The sequence continues at coordinate 2,295 of JASFGF010000083.1, forward strand.
TCACCATGCCCGGGAGGATTCCATTCCAGGTCAGGATTTTGGGGCCAGTCGGCAGGTGCAAAATTTTTCTGAAGAACCTTTGGAAACTTATTCTGAAGAAATAACAGCGGCGAATCCGGCGGTTTAATTTTTGAAAGGGCGTCAAGCGTGTCCTCATGGGTGCTGAAACTGTTCATCAGGGCAAGTTTTACATGACGCTTTTCTGCCTGTTTTAATATGATTTCAAGAAAGGTTTTGTCATTTTTTACTTTAAGAAGAGACTTTGCCCGTGTAAGCCCCATACTGGTGCCCAGACCGCCGTTGAGTTTTATCATGACAGCATTGGGAGACGCCTGCCTGCCTGCTTCGGTATATTTTTGAATGCGATCGGCGTCTTCGATTTCATCTGAAGTTATCGGCCGTATATCTTTGTCAGAGATAAGGCCGGTTGCGCCTGAAATGATTTTTCTATAATAATGGGCAAACGTATCGATGACAACAGGATGAAGGTTTGCACCTTCCATCTTTAATATAAAAGATGGAAGGTGGTTTTGTGTATCTGAATTTATCTGCATAATTTTTGATGTTTAAATGGGTTCGATCCATCCGGCAGGATCTTTGGTTTTACCGTATTGAATATCTGTTAATTCCTTGTAGAATCTGTTTGCCATGGCACCGACCTTGCCGTCACTGACGGTTATTACGGTATCTCCGTACTTAATTTCACCCACCGGGGATATAACGGCTGCAGTACCTGAACCAAATATTTCGTCAAGTTTCCCAGAGGCATGGACATCTATCACCTCACTGATGCCGATTTTTCGTTCAGAAACCTTTATTCCCCACATTTTGGCAAGGCCCATTACAGAATCTCTGGTAATACCCGGAAGGATGCTTCCGTTTAGCATGGGGGTGATCAGCTCGCCATTGATGACGAAAAAGATGTTCATTGCACCGACTTCTTCGATATATTCCTGCTCAATACCGTCGAGCCATAACACCTGGGTATAACCATGCTTGTGTGCCTGCTCACCGGCATAAAGACTTGCGGCGTAATTCCCGGGAGTTTTGGCTTCACCGACACCGCCCCGAACGGCCCGAACATGGTGTCGGGTGACCCAAATTTTGACGGGGTTAAACCCTTCGGCATAATAGGCGCCTACAGGAGAAAGAATGATGAAAAATCGATAGGTATGCGAGGCGCGCACACCCAAAAAAGGATCTGTGGCGATGATGGTCGGCCGTATGTAAAGAGAGGTCCCCGGAGCGCTGGGCACCCAGTCTTTTTCAATGGTCAGAAGTTCTTTGAGGGCGTCTAACGCAAGATTTTCATCAATTTCAGGTATGCATAAAAGGCGCGAAGAGTTGTTCATTCGTTTAAAATTGTCTTTTGGACGGAAAAGTTGGACAGCGCCTGTTTCCGTCCGGTATGCTTTGAGTCCTTCAAAAACACCCTGGCCATAATGAAGCATCATGGTCGCCGGATCCATTTCTATGGGTGCATAGGGCTCAATACGCGGATGATGCCATCCGTCTTGAGGATTATAATCCATGTTGAACATGTAATCTGTAAAAATGGTACCAAAACTGAGTTTGGAATCGTCAGGTTTGGTCTTTAATCGATCGGCTTTTGTAATATTCAGTTGCATGTTAACTTCCTCCTGGATTCTCTAAGTTCCACAGCATAAGCCCTGTTTTGTTGTCGTAAATTCTTTCTAAAGGTTTTCCGGTCAGTTCTTGAAGATCAATTTCTCCGGCAAAGAGTATGGTTTCTGAAAAAAGGTGACCACCGGTTATTTTTCCGTGCTCATCGGCCAAGACAATATGGGATTGGATGACCGGCGTCTTATCCTTTAATGAAACATTGCCGCTGCAATTTACGATTTCCATAGCTGTATTTTCAGTAAAAGTAACGTAAACATGTTGTTTTTGGTCGTAAACACCTATGGTGGCAGATGAAACAGCACCAACAACGGAAAATGTTGCCATCCGGATATTGGATGCCGTGCAAAAGTTTTCAATGGATGTGATCAGGTCTTTTCCATGAGGAAGGCATCCTAAAAAGCGACGTCCGAGTTTGAATTCAGAACAGATCAGTTCATCCATAAGCAACCTTTCTGACATAAAAATTCCAACAATACCATATGATTCGAAAGCTATAGCATTTTTTGAGTTGAAATCAAGACCTAAGTTGAGTTTAAGGCAACTTCTCAGGAAATCGGCGATAGGGGTATTTGCCGCCCGGGACCCATTGAAACAATGCTTTTTAAGATAATTTTGTCAGATAATATCTCATTTTTCAATGGTTGACATTGGCCGGTGCTTCAGGTAGTAAGGTCCAAAATTTTAATATGAAAAGGAAAAAAATATGAATTCATCAGATCGTATGGCTGATATAGAGCCTGTTCGGCTAAACTTAAACAGCAAGTTTAGATTTGAATGTCATAAAGGTGTAAAATGTTTTACCAAATGCTGTCGGGGGATTAATATCATATTAACGCCCTATGATATTATCAGACTAAAAAATCGCTTGCAGCTGTCTTCGGAGGAATTTCTCGCCGTGTACACCACCCCCCAACTTTGGGAAAAAACGGATTTGCCGGTTGTGACCTTAAAGTTGATGGATGACGAATTGCAATCATGTCCTTTTGTCAAGGATGATGGTTGCATTATTTATGCTGACAGACCCACCACCTGCCGGTATTATCCACTGGGAGTTGCTTCACTGAGCCATAAAAAACAGGTGGGTGATGAAGGCTTTTATTTTTTTGTACATGAACCGCACTGTCTGGGGTTTGAAGAGGAAAAAGAATGGACCATCCGTGAGTGGCGAGAAGATCAGGGGGTCGACATCCATGATGACATCAACGCCGAATGGACCGATCTGGTGGTGAGGAAGCGATCCTTTCCTCCCAATCTCAAACTCATGGAAGAAAGTAAAAAAATGTTTTTTTTAGTCAGCTATAATATCGATAAATTTAAAGCCTTTGTTTTTGAAAGTTCTTTCTTGGATCGATATGACATCGACGCTGAAACCATAGAAAAAATTAAAGAAGACGAAGTAGAACTTTTGAAATTCGGATTGAAATGGTTAAAAGATGTGTTGTTTAAAGAAGGAAGTTTTAAATTGAAAGAAGGTGCGAACTCTTAGCAAAGAATTTTGATGCCGGATACCTCATGTTGAATGTAATGATATCCGGCATCAAACCTTTCTGTATCAATATCCTTCGTAATATAGCCCTTCCAATAGGGATGGATCGTTTAAGCGTCCCTCGATGTCAACATTGAAGAATTCAGCCACAGGTTTTAATATTTCAGGATTATCCGCCTGAACTTTTCGTGCAGCTTTCAGCACCGTTTCCAAGCCGTTTCGTGTCATTTTCCCAAGAGGCTGCCTGCACCTGCCGGCAGGCATTCCCAGAATCGACATCAGTGTTTTGTAAGCCAACGGATTTCTGGCGCGACATACCACCTCACCAAAAGGTGTCGTTTCCATTGTTTTAACCGTTACCAGATCAAAAAGAGGTTGAAGGGCGCTGAGCAGTTTTTTGGCTTCGGCCTGGTTACCCTCCTGAAGCAGGTGAACCATCTGTGTCACCGCTTTGGGCACAACGTTCGTTGCCACGGAAATGACTCCGGAGGCTTTTATCTCAGGGTTCGACATCATTTCCAATGTCATCCCATCATCTCCGGACAATATGGTAAAATCCGATCCGCAGCATTTTCTTGTATTTTTCATGTTTTCAAGATTTCCGGTGGCTTCTTTGACCGTATTCACATTATCAAACGATTCATTTAAAAGTGCAAGATCTTCAGGGAGCAATTGCGCACCGGTTCTGCCCGGAATGACATAAGGAATAATTTCCATATTCGGGACAGCTTTGGCCACCGGAGCGACATATTCTTTGCGTATTTCAATAGAGCTGGGTCCATTGTAGTATGGATCTACCAGCAAAACCGCATCTGCACCGACGGAGGCCGCATGTTTTGCTCCTTCTAAAGATTCTTTTGTATTGTTGCTTCCGGCTCCGGCAATACAAATACACTTACCTTTTGTTTTTTCTGCAACGGTTTCAATAACGCGGTTGTGTTCATCCCAGCTCAAAACAGGGCTTTCTCCGGTGGTCCCCACAGCCAGTATTCCGGTAATTCCATTTTTGATCTGAAAGTCTGATAATCTACCCAGACCTTCATAGTCGACAGCATCGTCTTTAAATGGCGTAACAATTGCCGTGAAACATCCTGCGATCATAACATCCCCCTTTTTATTTAAATGAGGTTATTTTCTTTGAAAAACAAACAGGTGCAGTAAAATACTTACAAATAAGAAAATTAAAGAAGGTGAAGGGTTATGTCAAGTGAAAAGTATTCAATTATTGGAGATAACAAAATAAACCAGTCAGGAATTTTTTGAAAGTGGATGATACAGCTTAAGATTGATTTACAACAGGCAATGAAAGAGGGGTTGCCAATGCGGTCTGTAGCAGACCCTTGAAAGGTATTCGCGTTGCCCCGATTATTATTCGGATTTAGATGGTGGCTGCAACATCGAATACTTTCAAGGGCCTTGAATATAAAAATTTATTCTTTGGCGTTACTATCGCATCCCGCTACCTCTCCCAAAAACATCCCGTCCTGCAAGCGGATTATAGAGCTTCGTAATTGCAAACTTCATAACATCGACACTTTTCATCTCCAAGATGATATTAAATAAAATTTCCTCGCCTCCTTCCGGTAGACTACACTCATTTGAATCATCAAAGGCTAAATCTTTAAATCCTTTTACAAGCTTCTTTTGATCTTTTTTTGTCATCGCTACCTGAATTGCCCTTTTGCCATCTATTTCGGTAACCTGATCGGCCAAACCTGCATCTTCGATCTTCTTGAATTTGTCATCATCCAAAAAGATGTTAATATAACAATCTGCCATGAGAACCTCCAGTTGAAAAAATTATAAATATAAAATAATTAACGTATTTTTAACACACAATTTATACTCAAGCTAATTTTCCTATTACGGATGGTAATGATTTGTCAATAGTTTTGTCCCGTTTAATGCAGGTTATTTTTTTGCTTGACAACCAAAAAGCACTACCATACTAACTTCGAAAATAAAGGATTTTTAATCTATATATTGATAGATACTTTTCCTCATGCTATTGGTAAAACTAAAACCTAAATAAAAGGAACAATTTATAAGGATATAATCATGCCTAAAGCAAAAAACGTTGAAGAATATATTGCTCAACAACAAGCTGCCGTTGCTGTAAATCCAGACTGCGGCAACTCCCATTACAATCTTGCAATCGGTCTTTTGGGACTTAAAAAATACGATGAAGCTGAAAGCGAACTTTTTGCTGCGATCGAGTGTAGCCCGAATCTTGCAGAGGCGTATGTTCAGTTAGGAGGGATCTGTTTGCAACGCGGGGACCTGGAGGGATGCCTTAAATACAATAAACTGTCGGTAAAGGCAAGGGCAGGGTTTGCCGAAGGTTATGGAAATATTGGATTTGCGCAGCTTCAATTGGGAAATATTGAGGAAGCGATTCCTGCCCTTGAAAAAGCGATTCGATGGAATCCCAAATTTTTGCAGGCCTATACCACATTGGCCAATGCATATCTCATGAAAGGGATGATTGATGAAAGCATCGAGACCAGCCTTAAGGTCATAGAACTTCAACCGAACTTTGCCGTGGCATATAACAACCTGGCCATTGCTTATCTCGAAAAGGGAGAGCATGGACTTGCCGTTAAACATGTTGATAAGGCTGTTGAGCTTGGATATGATGTTTCTTCTGAAATATTAAAAGAGGTCAAGAAGTACAGATAAAAGATATTCACACCCATATTTTGCATGCCGAGATTCAAATATTTTTTATCCAACGTAAAGAATCCTGTCCAAAAGGGAAATCCCTTATGGTCGGCTCCAATTCCCCTTAGCCGACAACAATCCGCCAACGCATTTGAATCGAACGGTGATATTTTCATCAATTACGGCGAATGCTTTTTAGCCGCGAGAGATTTTCTGGAAAGAGACCGATATGAAATCATTACGCAGTCCGTCTCCCAATACCTTAATCGAAATATAGCACCTGACGAAATAGAAGAGATCAGAATTTTTTTCGACAAACACGGAGCGTTTTATCATCCAGCCAAAATCGAAATCGTTTTGAGGGACATCCTAATTCCCCTTGTTCTAAACATTGCGGTGACAGATGTCGGGAAACAATGTGCGCAAAGAGAATATCGGCTCTTAAAAATGCTCAATACGGATTACCCGGATTCCTTTGTCCCTAATGTATACGCTCAGGGCACCGTTTTTACAAATGCGGATCAAATTGAAAGTGTGATGTTCTTAGGTGAATGGTTCGAGGGGTTTAGCGAATTCCACATGTCCATTGATCCTGATGATGAAAAATACAAAATCATGGTATGGGATCATGAACATGGAAATTTTTTCCTTACAATTCATCAAACCAAGGAACTTTACCGGCAGGCTGCAAAAATTTTAACCTTCTATTATAACGTCGAAACATTTGAACAGATTTCTTCGTGGCATCATGCGGCCGGTGATTTTGTTTTAACGTGTCAAAAAGGTGATATCGAGTTAAAACTCGTCACCGTAAGACAATACAAATCCATGTATGAGAATAATATCGCGATCGAATCTATAGAACCGGATTCTGAATTGATTTTAGAAGCGTTGCTGGTGTTTTTTTTAAATATGACAATCAAAATGCGTATTGATCGCCTGGATGGGGTTGGAGACATCGTTTGGTCTGATGATGTGGCAATCAAAGGAATTCTGAAAGGCTTTTTTGAAGGACTGGC
>JASFGF010000084.1:0-9095 GCA_050123915.1 Desulfobacterales bacterium
CCGACCTGGATTCAAAACCAAAGATTTTATCCACACTAAACAGTTGGCCCCTGAAACGATGGGGCCGTGAACGGTTATGATTTTCCGGATTCAGTCTTCTAAGTTCTGATTCCTGGATAATTAATAATTTTTCTATTTCCATTCATGAAATTTAACCCATAGGACGGCTCCTATTTCCACATCCTTGCCTTTGATTTTCTTGTCTGATGTGCTAAGAGCTGCAAATCCCCACCAGCCGGCTTTTGGTGTGGCATAGGTAAACACACCATTCATGTCGGCCTTGATCGTCTGTGTGACCATATAGTCTGTTGGGGCCTGCGCTTTTTTGTCCTTGTTATAAAATTCCACCTCAACCTCGCAAAATGGGACCGGTTTCCCGTTAAGCTTAACAATACCCTGAAAAACATTTCCTGCATAAAGGCCATATGGTTTTGAAAGAGGCACAATCTCTGTCTTGAGTCCAATCTCCTGGTCCCAACCTTCATCATCACCAAAAGCGGTCACTATGGTCTTTGTGTAATGAACAATGTAACAGTCTTCTGCCGGCTCCCAATAAGGATCGGGCTCCATATAAAACATATAGACCCCCGGCCTGTTGACTTTATAAGAAGTTTTCCATGAAGTATGCCCTAAAACCTTTGTCTCTTTCAGCGTTGATAATAGGTTTATCTTTTTTCCATTTGCCAAAACCCCGAAAGCTACGGGCTTTGCCATTTCCATTCCCTGCCCTTCAAAGGGATGGGAAAAGGAAAGAATCAGGTCAACGTTCCGATTGTCTTTTTGCATGACCATGGAATCAGACGGTATGATCATGCCGAAATGGGCCGATACCGGACTGGCAGCCAACAACACTGCTGCAGTTACGAAGACTGATAGAATCGAACTTACTTTGCGCATAATACCTGCCTCCTTTTCTTTTTATAAGTTATATTTCAATTTTTCATAGATTAACAACATATCATTGAATCAACCAGATCAGAAAACGAATTCAATAATGCTTTCTTAAAAAAATGTTCACCAATACAGCTAAAATTCAATTGCAAGCTGGGCGATAAATGAGTCGGTCTCCTGAATATCATCTTCGAATTCTCCGTGCAAATATTCAAGGGCCAGATTGGTGCTTTCAAAAATGCCCCAGTTTAAAACAGCACCATACTGGGATTCCGGTAAAAAGTCTGTTCCACCATCATCCGACCCCTCATAGCGGGCCGCCAGTTCCAGATGATCAATTATGGCCACGCCCAATTCCACATTCCAAGCCGAAGGCTTTCGCTCTTTGGTATCGGCGGCATCATATATCTCGCCGGCTTTGAAACTATCGAGTGCGCCGACATATTCACCAATCACTTTAAAGCGTTCTAAAAATTCGAAAGTAAGAAAAGCACTCCAGGCGCCGACCAGCGAATCAAGGTTGTCCGTATCCACCACGGCTTCGCTGAACGAATCCGAACCAGCCAGGTTAGATGTATATGAAGCCCCCAGCATCAGGCCTTCAAAGGGATTCACAGCGATGCTCCCGACAAAACTGTCGATGACGTCATCTTTACCAATTTTTTTAGCCCTGCCGTTAAAGGCGCCCACCGAAACATCGACCATTTTACCACCATACCGATATCCTGCCACAACCGCCCCCCCATTGGTCTCCCCTATAACCAGAGTGGTCGGGTCGGTGACGAAATGGCTGTCGTAGTTGCCAAAAGGGATGTACTGGCGTCCGGCGATCAGATAAGCTGGGAAGGATTCCGTGCCTACCAACGTAATAAATCCCTCGTCCACAAAAAGATCGTCAACTTCATATTTGAACATGACATGTCCATCAACGTGTGCTGCGATTTTAGCATCCATCACCAGTTCAACGGTGGCCAAATCCACATCGCTGGTTTTTTCATCTCCTACGGCCGGGTCTTTGACATCGGTTTTCCCATGGCTGGCCTCGACCTCGATGAGCCCGCTGATTTGAATACGATCGTACCACTTATCACTTTCCGGTTTTCTCTTAATTGCGTCTTCAAGTTGCTTGATTCGGTCTTCAAGGCTTTTGACACCACCGACTTTGGTAATTTTTTCTGCCGGGTCGGACGGCATCGAATCCTGCGCCATAACAGGATAAGCATTTGCACAAACCAAGGTTAACCATGACAATAACAAGGTCAATTTCTTCATCTGACATAACCTCCTTTCTTAAAGGTTGAGCACATAGACTTGACTGAAGCAACTTATCCTTATGGCGCTTTTATTATTCCAAAATAAAAAAGGCCACATGGTCGCTTCCCTTTCCCGGAGCATGGACCTTCGTGGCCTTTTGTTTCAGTGATATTGTCATCCCCGCCTCAATAGGGCGAAGAATCTTGTGCCTTTTTAATGTCTTAACATATAATCATGAGCAGCTTCTGCCGCATTTAAAGTATCATTTCTCATATTTTAGACGCTATAAGAAGTCAAGTCTTTTATTCATTATTTAAAAGGCTGTTTTAAAACAGCTACATTCACTTTTTTTACCGGAAGGACTTTTTCGAGGTCGCAAGGATCGATTTCAACCATAAACCCCTGTTTGCCACCGTTGACGAATATTCTGTTAAGCATCATAATCGATGATTCCACACACACCGGAAGCGACTTTCGCGTGCCAAAGGGACTGATTCCTCCCACTTTATACCCGGTATATTTTTCAGCCGATATTCGATCGCAGGGGCTGACACGTTTTACACCCAGTTCACGGGCCAGTTGTTTGGTTGACACCTCGCAATCACCGTGCATCAAAACCAGCAATTGGTGGCATGAATCGACTTCCATCACCAGTGTTTTAATCACTTCATGTTCAGACACATTGAGAATTGAAGCAGCTTGATGTGTACCGCCATGTTCCTCATATGGATAAAGATGCGGGATAAAATCGATTTTTCCAATCCGTAATGAGCGAACGGCCTGGGTGACAGGGTAATGTTTCAACGATATCCACCTCATAACACAGATTACAAATAAAAAAGGGGCCATTTCTACAAATGACCCCTTTATTCAAAACCGTTTTGGTATTATATTACGCCAATCCCTCAACCTCTTCCTTTATTGTCACCGCAACTTTAAACAGGGCGGTTAATACCAGAAATCCGATGGCCCATACTCCGAGGGCGATAAGGATTTCGGGTAATGTCGGAACATATTCATTCACATGATGCAATGGATTCGGTACAAATCCGCCTGAAATCATTCCAAGCCCCTTGTCAATCCATGTGCCGACAAAAACGGTGATACAGGCAACAATCAGAACGGTCTCGTTTTTTCGGGTGATTGGATTCACCAGCAGAATAATCGATACCACCATCAGTATCATGGATGCCCACATCCAGGGCACCAGGACGCCATGCCCATGCAATCCCACAAACAGGTATTTTAAATGGTCCATATGTTCGGGTATGTTGCTGTAAAATACAACAAACACTTCGCAGAGAAAGAAGAATACATTTACCGTGATGGCATATGCCACGACCTTGGCAAGGGACTGGATCTGTTCCTTGCCGGGATCAAATTTAGAAATCTTTCGAACAATCATGCACAACAGAATTAAAAGTGCCGGACCTGCAGCAAACGCCGAAGAAAGAAATCGCGGCGCCAATATGGCGGTCAGCCAGAAGCCTCGTCCGGGAAGGCCGCAATAAAGATAGGCTGTTACCGTATGAATACTGACTGCCCATGGGATGGAAAGGTATATCAACGGCTTTAGCCAGCCTGCCGGGGCAACATTGTTTCTTTCTGCTTCCAGCACCTTCCAGCCGATGACGATGTTCAGTAAAAGATACCCGTTCAGCACAATCATATCCCAAAAAAGGATCGAATTGGGTGTGGGGTGCAACAAAACATTAACAACCCTTGTCGGCTGCCCGAGGTCCACAAAGATAAACAGAATGCACATGGTCACCGAAGCCACTGCCAGAAATTCTCCCAAAATGGTAATCCTGCCAAATGCTTTATAGTTATGCAGGTAGTAAGGAAGAACCACCATGACCGCCGATGCAGCAACACCGACCAGAAATGTGAACTGGGCAATGTAGAATCCCCACGATACATCCCGGCTCATGCCGGTAATCCCCAGACCGAATTGAAACTGCCACAGGTAGCAGGCAAAACCAACACCGATAACAGCTAAAAGTGCCGTCATCCATCCATAGTATTTTTTTGTTCCTATCAGCGCCTTTTCAAGCATAACCACCTCATACAATATAAAAAACTGATGGGCCCGTACCCAGGGCCGGTTTACGACGAATTGTGTAGTTGTTTCTCAAAACCTTTCTGACTTCCGATTCAGGATCATCCAGGTCTCCGAACGTAAGAGCACCGTTGGACACTTCCACACAAGCAGGGATTTTCCCGACCGCCAGCCTTTCCGCACAAAAGTTACATTTCTCGACAACCCCTTTTGTTCGTGTGGGAAAATCGGGATAAGTCTCCTTGATAAAGGGACGTGGATCTCTAAAATTGAAACTTCTCGACCCGTAGGGACACGCCGCCATACAGAATCTGCAACCGATGCATCGGTGAAAATCCATCAGCACAATGCCGTCTTCTCGTTTAAAGGTTGCCTTTGTGGGACACACCCGAACACATGGCGCCTTTTCACAATGATTACACAGCGTCAAAAAAGACATGTGCTTGAGTCTGTCATCTAAAAAATCCTGCTCCTGCATGGGAAACACATGTTTGAACTCTTCTTCCCAAATCCATTTGATTTCATGATTCTTATTCTCGAACTTGGGAACATTATGGATTTTGTCACAGACCTCGATCATCGGCTCGAGATCTTCTTCGGATTGTAATTTCCGGGTATCGATGACCATTCCCCATCGTTTGGCTGTAAGGGCATTTTCACTTTTTGTGGTTTTCGGCGATGCCGTTTCACTAGAGGAAGCCATCACATCAAGGACCGGTTTGGCCCCTATGCCCAGCGCTGAAATTCCAGCTATTTTTAAAAAGCGTCTTCTACTGCTTTTCATTTCTTCGCCTCCTTCGGATCGATGTGGCAATCCCAGCAGTAAGGGGTTACCGAAGCATAATTGTGGCACGTGTCACAAAATTCAGCCTTGTCTACGTGACAGTCCAAACAGGTATTGGAAAGACTCATGTTAAATGTCTTCCCACTGGGATTCGTATAGATCCTTTTGGCGTCCCTGACAACCGTATCCCGCCACTCATTTAAAATCTGCATATGTTCCGCCTTCATGTAAGCCGTCGGCATAACACATTCTTTGGCGGCTTTGGCTTTATCGCTAAGTTTGGGTTCTGGCGCCTGTGCGGCCTTTCCAAGGTTGAACCAGAAAGGAAACGTTATCAACACCACAAAGATGCATAAACCGACAACCACTTTTCCTTTATCATACATCTTCTTGTTATTCGGCATCGTCATCCTCCATTCCCGGCAGCGGTTCACTGCGCAGGTCTGTCGTTCTTTTTTGTTCACCGGGCAAAATCAGTGCATTGCCCACCAATTCATGCACGCCGGTAACATCCACTTCAGGAACCCAATACTCCATTGAAGCTGGCAGCACTGCTCTGTCAATCGCACAAATACAGGCCATCATATTCACACCGTGTTTTTCATGAACATATTTTGCAGCATTGGCCCTAGGCAGACCGCCTTGCATTCTCAATTCCATGTTTTCACCGGCATTCAGGCCGGACCCGCTGCCGCAGCAGAAGGTTTGTTCCCGGATGGTGTTGGCCGGCATTTCATAGAAATTATTACATACGTTTTTAATAACGTACCGGGGTTCTTCCAGCAGTCCCATACCACGGGAAGGGTTGCAGGAGTCGTGATAGGTCACCTTCAAATGATCATTGCGGCTTACATCCAGTTCCAGTTTATTGTGTTTGATGAGATCGGCGGTAAACTCGGTAATATGAACCATCTTGGTCGACTTTGCATTTTCAAATTTCGTACCGGTGATGGGAGAAACCGGTTCTTCCAGAAAGTCGGCCGGACCGTTCATCGTATCCATATACTGATGAATGACCCGCCACATGTGACCACACTCCCCACCCAGAATCCACTTGACGCCCAGCCTTTTTGCTTCGGCGTACATTTTAGAATTCAACCGTTTCATCATTTCATGGGATGTAAAAAAACCAAAGTTACCGCCTTCGGAAGCATACGTGCTCCATGTGATGTCAAACCCGTATTTTTCCTGTAAATAATGAAACAGCATCATATACCCCATACAGGTAAACGTGCCGGGATCGGCAAAAACATCTCCGGAAGGGGTGATAAACAAAATATCCGCGCCTTTTCTATTAAAACTAGGTTCTACTTTTACGCCGGTGATCTCTTCGATGTCATCGGCAAAAAAGTCCATCATATCCTTATACGCATGGGGCTGAATCCCAAGATGATTTCCTGTTCGATAACAATTGGCCACAGGTGTTACAATCCAGTCAATGTTCAGGCCGATAAGATTCAAAAGCTCCCGGCCCATAATGGTAATCTCGGCCGTATCAATGCCGTAAGGACAGAACACCGAACAACGCCGGCACTCCGAGCACTGAAAAAGATAGTACCACCATTCTTTCAAGATTTGCAGATCCAATTCTCGGGCACCGATAATCCTTTTAAAGTTCTTTCCCAAGGATCCAATGATCTTGCCGGCAGTTGTAAAATCGTTTCTGTATACCGAACGAAGGAGTTCTGCCCGTAAAACCGGCATGTTTTTAGGATCACCGGATCCGATGAAAAAATGGCATTTGTCGGCACAGGCCCCGCAACGAACACAAATATCCATAAAGACTTTAATGGAACGAAACCGATCGAGCCGCTCCCTGAAACCTTTTGAAATGATTTCTTTCCAATTTTCAGGAAGTTGCCAGTCCTCATCAAAGCAGCTCCATAGTCTTGCATTGGGAAGACTCACATATTCAAGACTTTTGGGATTTCCGGCATAACAAGCGATACCCTTTTTAATTTCAACAGGGGTATCCATCCAGCCTTGGCTTGACGGCTTAGGATCTATATTTGTAAAAAGCTCATCAGGTGTTGGAAGTTCTGACATTATTTACTCCTTTTCCTCGGGTTCTTCCGGCGTTTCCGGCTCCATCATTTTTTCCACAGGAAGTCCTGCCTCTATCATTTTTTCCCTAAATTCATCCTCATAAGCTCCGTATGAATGAACCTTAACCGGATAATTCCACGGATTGATATGTCTTTTGACCCGGCTGTTGTTGGCCAAATTTCTTGTGGGGCTCATAAAGATGCCTCCCAAATGCATGAGTTTACTGAACGGGAAATAGGCCAAAAGGACACTAACAAAAAAGAGATGAATATAAAAAATGCTGCCGATCCCTTCGGTAATGTGCGGTTTGAAGGTTACCAGTCCCATGGTGAACGCTTTGACGCCGACAATGTCCACTTTGGTAAAATACCGCATCAGAATACCGGTAAACGCAATGCCGAAAATAAGGAAAAGGGGAAAATAGTCTGATCCCAGAGATATATATTTTACCTGGGGAATCCATATCCTTCTCAAAAATAGAAAGGTTACGGCCGCAAGCAGGACCACGCCGGACAACATAAGTATGGGGAGACCGATCTGAAGAAATCCGTCCAGTTTTGCCACCAGTTCCACACAAGCCGGCACCGGTTCAGTAAAGAATCGCAAATGTCTGAACAGTACAGTAAAAAAAGCCCAGTGAAACGCCAGTGAAAAGAGCCACAGCCATTTTTCCCACTCATAGGATATTTTGCTCCCTTCTTTTAACTCGCACTTGGTGTTTCTGAATAATGACCGTAAAAAAACAACCTCCAGTATCATTCGCACGATAACGCCGCCTGTGGTGGAGGGGTTGTCGATACTGGCCGGTTTAATCCAGGGAAGTGTTTTTTGTTGACCGCAGGTTGTGGGAATTCGGAACGGGACCGGAGAACGCGCCCAGTCTATAATGCGGTTAATAAAACCCAAAACAAAAATTATTATTGCCAGATAAGGTATGATAACGCCGAAAAATACCTCGCCCCCCGGAAATTTAACACCGACATAAGCCAGCAGAAATAAAACGACGACCGCGATGAGGGAATACATGTAACTAATATTCATTATATCATTACCTCACTTGATGGCCCCATGACGACGAGATAGAATTTATCCAAAATGATTTCGAACTGTTTTGACAAAAAAGCCCGACCATGATTTTGTGAAAAATCTAACTTATTTATCGTTTGAAGCCTCCTTACATATATTAATATTATCTAAATCCGGCGTATCCGCCGGCGTCTCACGCACCAGACCCGCCCGCTCAAAAGCCCTGAACGTCCTGTTTTTCATCTCGTTAGCCTTGAGTTCATATATCTTTTCCCGGCAATTCATATAAAGGTTAAACGCAATCAGACCCAGTTCATCAATCTTAGATTCAAACGACAACAGCTCGCTAAAAAGCGTCGCTGGGTCATCCTCTTTTTTGATATTGTTTCTGATGACATTTTTTAAAAAAAATATAAAACTGGTGGCTTGGGAGGGAGAAAAGTTCTGAATCGCTCTGATTCTGATGATCGGGTCAAGGAAGGATCGCATGGATTCATGATCCGTTTCCTTAAGGAGTTCGTCAAATAATGCCGCCAATCCTTGATAAATGGTTCGACCCACAGGGTTGGCAAAAGGATCTTTCTGACTTTTAAGAAATTTTGCTGTATCGGATGGATACGTCTCAATCGTCGCGGCAAACCACTTTTTTAAAATGGCAGTTTTTCTCTGTGTCAGTAATGTGTTCAGTCTCATATTTTGGACTGCTCCGAACGCCCAATTTTATCGCCGATCAGCAATCGAAATTAAAAAAGATCCATGATTTATTAATCGACGGATTCAAATGGAAATAACCATCAGGATCATTACATTTAAGAGAAGTCCTATAGACATTTTATATATTCATGTCAAGGATAAATGAAAAAAAGATGTCGAATATAAAAACTCCAGTTTTGCACCCATATTTTTATTATGATGACATTATTTATAACTGGAACCGGACCCGCGCCCTTACCCTCTGGTGCTGTTGAAAGAACGGGAAACAGATGTTTACGAGGTTGTTAAAGATTAGAGGAATTGATTTTTGATCTGTTTTTC
>JASFGF010000085.1:0-9076 GCA_050123915.1 Desulfobacterales bacterium
TATTTCTTTTATTTTGCTGTCTTCGTCAATTATTTTGCCTGATTTCATATGATGATCCTTTAAGCGTCCTTGCTGTCTTAGGGAATTAATGATAGGAACGAAATCATAACAATTCTTAAATTGAACCTAAGTTGAGTGATTTTTAAGTTTGCCGCAGACAAGCAAGTTGAGCTTAGCGAAATCCCGCCCTGCGGGAGAAGATGCCGTTTCGCTATAGTCGGCTATGCGTAACGGCATCTGACGCAGTAGATGCGGTGATCCTCCTGAGGCGGATAAAAATTGGAAATCCCGAAGGGTTTCAAATTCTTGACATTCAAAATGTCAGAATACCTTAAAAATATTGTTCATTTAACCATTTCAAAAATTTAAAACGGTCAGCTTAGGTTGAAATTAATGCAACCGTATATTCTTGTCAACCGCTGGCAATCTTGAAAGATATATGGGATGACTATCATTCGCAGACGGAATCCATATGAAAAATGATAGAACATTATATTTGATAGACGGCAGTGCATATATTTATCGTGCCTATCATGCCATAAGAAGTTTGACCAATTCAAAAGGGCTCCCTACTAACGCAGCATTCGGATTTACTCGAATGCTGATCAAACTCATTGAGGACCGATCTCCTGAATATGTGGTTATGTTTTTCGATGCAAAGGGGCCGACCTTCAGGCATGAAATATACCAGGACTACAAGGCGAATCGCCCTCCCATGCCCGAGGATTTGTCGATTCAGATTCCTTATATAAAGGAAATAACCCATGGATTCAACATACCGGTAATTGAAATGCAGGGTTTTGAAGCCGATGATCTTATCGGCACCTTCAAATGGCGGGCTGAAAAAGCCGGGTTTTTTGTTGTCATGGTTACCGGAGACAAAGATTTTGTCCAACTGGTTTCGGACAAAGCCGTCATCTGGGATCCCATGAAAGAAAAAACCATTGATATCAATACGGTTAGAGACGATTTGGGTGTTGAGCCCTACCAGATGATAGATGTGATGGCGCTTTCAGGTGATGCGTCAGACAATATACCCGGTGTTCCCGGTATCGGGCCCAAAACAGCCCTGTCTTTAATCAAAACTTTTAAAACCGTGGAACGTCTTTATGAAAGCGTTCATACGATTACAAAGAAAAAACAGCAGGAAAATCTCGTTCAGCATAAAAAGCAGGCTTTTTTGAGCAAAGAACTGGTTAAAATCCATATTGATGTACCGTTTCCGTTTAACCCTGAAAATTTCAAATATCAAGCACCGGATAACACCAGGCTGTCAAAACTTTTTAAAGAACTTGAATTCAGACAATTACAGCAATCTTTTCCCAAGCGATCCGATCTTTCAAATAAAAATTACCATGCGGTATATGATATGTCGACGCTTTTTGATCTGATCGGGCGACTTGAAAAAACTGAAATGTTCGCTATCGATACCGAAACCACGTCAAAAGATCCTATGAAAGCAAACCTTGTGGGATTGTCATTTTCAATGAAGCCTGACGAAGCGTTTTACATACCGTGTGCCCATGATTATCCTGAGGCACCTATACAGCTTGAGCTTAAAAAAGTATTGAGCCAATTGAAACCTGTGCTTGAAAATCCGGACATCAAAAAAATTGGGCAGAATATTAAATATGACTGGATGGTCCTTAAGCGTCACGGGATAAACCTGGCCGGCGTGATGTTTGACACCATGCTGGCATCCTATCTGATTAATCCTTCGAAACGGGCCCACAACTTGGACCAGATCGCTCTTGATTTTCTGGATCATCAAACGATCACGTACAAGGAGATATTAGGAAAGGGAAAAAAAGATGTGAGTTTTGCCGAAATTCCCCTGGAAAAAGCGGTGCCGTATTCCTGTGAAGATGCGGATATTACGTTGATGGCCTATCATGTTCTAATGCCTTTGATCAACAATGCCGGCCTGATGGAACTGTATAATAACGTTGAGTTACCCCTTGTGCCGGTTTTAATGAATATGGAAATGACAGGGGTTTGCGTTGACAAACAAAAGCTCATAGATCTTTCTAAATCTTTTGAACACCAACTGGAACAGCTTGAAAGTATGATTTATTCAATGTCCGGAGAAGAATTTAATATCAGATCGTCCCAGCAGCTGGGGAGGATACTTTTTGAAAAACTCAAGCTGCCGGTTCAAAAAAAGACAAAAAAGAAAACAGGATATTCAACAGATGTTAACGTACTGACCGCCCTTGCTGATAAGCATGAACTTCCGGAGATTATTTTAAGACACAGAACCCTTGCCAAGTTGAAATCAACCTATACGGATGCCCTGCTTGACCTTGTTCATCCGGAAACCGGAAGGATTCATACCTCCTACAATCAAACGGTTACCGCTACCGGAAGATTGAGCAGTTCGGATCCGAATCTTCAAAATATACCCATCCGGACGGATGAGGGTATGGAGATTCGCAAAGCATTTGTTCCCAGAAAAGGCTGGACCCTGGTTTCAGCCGATTATTCTCAGATAGAACTTCGCATCCTGGCCCATTACGCTGCTGATGATATTCTGATAGAAGCATTTAAAAATGATGAGGACATACACACCCGCACCGCCACAGAAGTATTTCAGGTTTTTCCATCATTTGTCACATCCGAGCTGAGACGTCAGGCCAAGGTGATTAACTTCGGTATTGTGTATGGCATGAGCCCTTACGGGCTTTCCAAAGAGCTGGGCATCAGTCGAAAAATGGCCAAAATTTATATCGATAATTATTTTGCCAGGTATAAAGGTGTTAAAAGATTTGTTGATCAAACCATCAGCGAGGCCAGAAAGACCCAAAAAACGAGTACCCTCTTGGGCCGCATCAGACTGCTGCCGGATATCAATAGTTCCAATAAAGTCGTGCGGGAGTTTGCAGAACGCACGGCCATCAATACACCTGTCCAGGGAACGGCAGCTGATCTCATTAAACTGGCCATGATCCGTGTGGATGCCGCATTCAGAGAAGGTGGTCTGAACAGCACAATGCTTCTTTCGGTACATGATGAAATTGTTTTTGAAGTTCCTCCGGAGGAGCTTGCATCCGTCAAAGTCCTTGTCAAAGAAATCATGGAAGGGATCTGGAATCTAAAGGTGCCCTTAAAGGTCAATCTGGCATCGGGCAATAACTGGGCTAAGGCCCATTAACCCGATTTTTTACGACCCGTTTACGGGATTGAAATTCAGGGGACAGGGTGTTGTTATTTGCCGGATCGCTCCATGGAGCATGCTTTTTTTCCAACCGTGGAATCACGCCGGAGGTGGATAACCCACTCAAACAGTCCACGATTTTCACAAAAGATGATCCAATTCGCTTTATTGTCGTTGCTGAAAATTAAGGGTGCAAAACTTAAATAAAAATTGGATGGGATTCACTCTTCCGATTGTTCAGCATCCTCATCTTCTTGAAAACCTTTAACCGTTTGTTCAACTGTTTTATAAACAGCTTCGAAAGTTTCTTGAAAACCAGCCGGCCCCACCCTGCCCGTTTCAATAAATTTTACGACGATTTCTTTGGTCGATCTGAGAATCAGTTCATCAATAGAGCGCATTTTTGACACCTTTTTTTATTTATAATGATATTAATTCGTTATCAGAACTAAAGCCTCGTGTCAAGATCCCTTCGACGTTCCTTGGGACCTGCACAAAAAAATCAGGCGGTTTGTTTGACAGAAAAGATTTTCTTCACTATTATAGCATTTCTTGAAAAATCAGAACACTATTATAAATTAGAATATCATGGAGCATTAAAAACGTGTCGGCATCATTAGAAAAGCAAATAAAATATACCATTGAAAGTCCGGATATTGTAAAGACGGACGTGCTTGTTCCAATGGACTATCAATATCAAAACCAAAGGGACATTGATATTGTCATTCAACAACCTGAGTATACCTCTGTATGCCCAATGACCGGATTGCCGGATGTCGGATGTATCACCATAACATACCGACCGTATAACAAAATCATTGAATTGAAATCGTTAAAATTTTATCTGCTGCAATATAGAAACGTGGGTATATTCTATGAACACGTGGTCAACCGGATTCTTGAAGATCTTGTTGCTGTACTGGCCCCTAAATATATGGAAATTACGGGAGATTTTACGGCAAGAGGGGGTATGACGACCAAAGTTACAGCTGTGTTCGAGGGAAAAAAATAATGTTTCAAAGATTTAAATCCTTGGCCGTAAAGATTCATCCGGTTGTCGGTATGGTGTTTTTGATGTTATGTTTAGTTTCGATTACAGGATGTTCCACCGTTTCTTCCATTGAGAAATCAACCAAGAGAATGGTCAGAGATTTTAGGGCCCCGGATAGTGATTTGAAAAAAAGGGTTGGAATACTGTTATTTGAAAATAAAATGACTCTTGTCAACAAAGATGTGGAACAGAAGTTTATAAAAGATCTGTCTGAAATCATTTCATCTTCATGTCCGAAGATTCTTTTGGAAAAGCCGGGCGATCCCGATTATCCTGATGACTTGACAAGGGTGCCAAGGACAGGGGCCGGATGGATCGATAACCTGGCCCTGGCTAAAACCGGTCGGCAGCTCGGTCTGAATGCCATTGTCACCGGCGCTTTAATAACCATCACACCGAACAAAAGAAAGAAGGGTCTCTGGTGGATGAAAGACACCCATTACTTTGTTCAAGTACGAATTGCCACTGAAGTTTACGATACTGAAACCGGCGCAAAACTACTGGATGAAAGTTTTGTGCACGAAGTAGAGGTCGACGAAATGGATCTGGAATCCATCCAAGTCGACAGAGAAATGAATTCATCAATTGTGGATGAAGCGTTTGGGGCCATTGCTGACAAAATGGGCGAAAA
Source organism: Desulfobacterales bacterium (assembly GCA_050123915.1). Taxonomy (GTDB): domain Bacteria; phylum Desulfobacterota; class Desulfobacteria; order Desulfobacterales; family UBA11574; genus UBA11574. Next base: position 4,837 of record JASFGF010000085.1, read on the forward strand.
AATTTGTGATGCTATCATCTTTCAACCCTGGAAAGGGTTCATCGCTTCAGTTGGTTCGGATAAAATATTTTTAAATTTCGGAGAAAACATTGGCCTGAAAATCGGAGATTTGTTTGATGTCTTTGACAGCAGCATGATATTCGAGGGACTGGAAGGGCAACGATTCTTTAAACCAGGCTTTAAGACCGGCGAGATCAAAATCACTGCGGTATATCCTGACACTGCTGAAGCGATTCTTGTTTCAGGCCATGATATACGACCGGGGTTTTGTGTTCAGCCAAAGGAAAAGTAACGTAGTATTAGGTTGTTAAAACGTTGGCAATAACCCGTCAAACACCAACTCTCCTCTTTTTATAACTTTTTCAACAGTGTTTATTCCCACATGATACGGAATGAATTGATATGAAGGATACTTGAGTATGATGATATCGCCGTACTTTCCTATGTCAAGACTTCCGATGGTATCTGCCCGCCCAAGGGCCGCTGCACCATTGATAGTGAGGGCAGTGATGGCTTCTTCTGTATCGATGTTCATATAGAGTGTGGCCAGTGCAAAAGTCAGAGGGATCGATTCTGAGAAACAGCTCCCCGGGTTTAAATCTGAAGCAAGGGCTACGGCACAATTGTTATCGATCATATATCGCCCTTTGGCATAAGGCTCTTTTAAACAAAACGCGGTTCCCGGCAGTAACGTTGCTACCACACCTGCTTTGGCGATGGAATGTATACCTTTATCCGAAGCCTGGAGTAAATGATCTGCCGAAACAGCCCTGATTTCTGCCGCCAGTTCAGCACCGCCAAGCCGCGCAATTTCGTCTGCATGAATTTTTATGCCGAGACCGTTTTCCTTTGCTTTTAGCAACAATCGCCTTGACTGATCTACTGAAAATACATTTTTTTCACAAAAAACATCGCAAAACTCTGCAAGATTGTTATCGATGACCACTGGCAATACATTATCAATGATATCATCGATAAATGCATCTGCTCTTCCTTTATATTCTTCCGGCAGTGCATGGGCGCCTAAAAACGTGCTGACAACATCTATTGGATGGTGTCTGTTCAATTCTTTCATGACTTCCAGCTGCTTTATTTCTGTTTTAAGGTCTAAACCATACCCGCTTTTCCCTTCAACCGTTGTCACGCCGAACGACAACATTGAATTCAACCGCTCTACACCTGTTTTGATCAATGTTTCTTTTGTAGCCGCTCGGGTTGCTTTAACCGTGCTTAGAATCCCACCGCCCCTTTCTAAAATGTCCATATAGCTGTCACCCCGAAGTCTCCATGAAAATTCTTCAGCACGATATCCACCGAAAACAAAATGTGTATGGGAGTCTACAAACCCCGGTAAAACCGCCTTGCCGGCAGCATCGATGACGTTAAATTCACGAATGTCAGTCTCTTTATCATTAAAGCCCTTCAAAATATCGCTTGTTTTTCCCACCGAACGAATCGTTCCATTTTCAATAACCAAAGCACCGTCTTCAATGACGTGCAGATTCGACATTTCTTTGCCCTGCTTTGCTTTAAAGCCACTGCATGTCACCAGTTGGGTTGCATTTTTTATGATCAGATTTTTGCGCATATGTTTGTCTCCAAGCACACTTAAATAATGTCATCACTCCATGATTCTGGCTTCCAACACCTGCTCCATGGAAAAATTTTCTATGCCCATGTAGTAAACTGCCGTATCGATGAGTGCGGCCATGGGCACAAGGCCGATGACCTCACTGCCGACAACATTCACACCATATCTTCTGGCTTCCATTTTGATCAGTTCAAATGATCTGTAAAGGGCTGTTTTCGTATAATCCGTCATGTTCATGGAAACCTGAACCAACCCCCGTTTTTCTAATTTTACGCCAATACCCTTGCAATATCGTAATCCTCCACTGATATGTCTGACCTTTTCTGCAATATCGTTTGCAATGGCAAGATTGTCGGTATCTAAATTTACGTTAAAAGCAACCAACGGCATTCTGGCGCCAAGGGCCGTGACCCCGGCACTTGGATGAATTTTCTTTGGACCGAAATCGGGCTTCCATTCCGGCTTTTTGATTTTATCCGCCATCCCTTCAAACTGACCTTTTCTAATATTGGCAAGGTTTTGTCTTTCGGGCCGTGACGCCGATGCTTCATATAAAAATACAGGCAAATGAAATCTTTCAGATACGTGTTTGGCAATCTGTATCGACAGATCCACGGCTTCTGCCATGGAGACATTTTTTATGGGTACAAATGGAACAACATCCACTGCCCCCATTCTGGGGTGCTGCCCTTTGTGACGTCTCATATCGATGACATCGAGGGCCGAACGGAATGCTTCATATAAGGCTGTTTTCAATGCGTCCGGTTCACCCACAACCGTTACAACCAGACGGTTATGGTCTTGATCGTTCTGGTAATCCAAAAGTTTGACACCGTCTTTTGATTGAAAGGGTTTAATGATTTTTTCTATTTTATCCAGATCCCGTCCTTCACTGAAATTGGGCACACATTCGATAATTTTTTTCATGCCTGTCATGGTTTTATCCCTCTTTCAAATGAATCGCTTTGAAATTGTAAATATTTTTTCGAACAATTGTATTTTTCATTTCATTATATTATTGATAACGTAATGGATACAATAAGAAATTTTGTAAAAGTTTAGTCCTTTGAAAGAAATCGATTTCAAAAGTCCAAAAGTGCGACAAGTTTTTAAATTGAAAACCATTCGTAACCTTAACCATAAGGATTGTTTATTATGAAACCCGTCGTGATTGGAATGGAGAAAATGACCCTTGAGGCTTTGATGAGTATTGCAAGGCACGGCGCCGGGGTTCAACTATCCGAAGCATCCGTACAACGGATAAATGAAGCTCGACAGTTGATCGAACAGTGGGTGAAAGAAGAAAAATCCATTTATGGGGTGACCACCGGTTTTGGCGCGCTCAGTGATGTAGCCATATCGAAAAAAGATACAAGACAGCTTCAGCAAAATATTCTCATGAGCCATTCGGCAGGAACAGGGGATATGCTCGATGAAGAAACAGTTCGGGCGGTGATGGCACTTCGTATCAAAGATTTTGCCCTGGGGCATTCGGGTATCCGGCTGGAAACCGTTCAACATCTCATCACAATACTTAACAAGGGGGTTTACCCCGTTGTTCCTGAAAAAGGTTCTGTGGGTGCAAGCGGTGACTTGATTCCCCTGGCACATCTTTCCCTGGTTATTATCGGCTTGGGAGAGGCCTATTACCAAGGACAGCGAATGTCAGGGGCAAAAGCATTAAACCATTGCGGTATAGCGCCGCTCAGGCTGGAAGCAGCAGAGGGGCTCGCGTTGATAAACGGTACGCAGGTCATGAGTGCCATTGGCGGACTTGCGGTTTATGATGCCATGAATCTTGCCAAACTAACGGATATTGCGTCAGCCATGAGTCTTGAGGTCCTCATGGGAAGCCGAATGGAATTCGATCCGAGAATTCACAAAGTCAGACCCCATCCAGGACAGACTGCGGCTGCCGATAATATGTATCGAATCACTCAAAACAGCGATATTGTCACTTCTCACAAAGACTGCCACCGTATTCAGGATGCTTATACGTTAAGGTGCTCTCCACAGGTCCACGGCGCCAGTAAGGATGCTGTTTTTTATGCTAAAAATGTGCTGGAGACAGAGATGAACGCTTCTACAAATAATCCGCTGATTTTTCCGGAATCACGAGATTTTTTATTGGGCGGGAATTTTCATGGCCAGCCGATTGCGTTGGCAATGGATTTTCTTTGCATGGGAGTTTCAGAATTTGCAAATATTTCTGAACGCCGTATCGAACGACTGGTGAATCCCAAATTGAGTGGTCTTCCCGCATTTCTTATCCGGGACGGTGGTCTTAATTCGGGATTTATGATTGCCCAGTATGTTGCTGCGGCCCTTGTTTCAGAGAACAAAATTCTTTCTCATCCTGCTTGTGTGGACTCTATCCCGACGTCCGCCAACAAAGAGGATCATGTGTCCATGGGAACGATTTCTGCGCGAAAGTGCAGAGAGATCATTAAAAATGCAGAACAAGTCATTGCCATTGAGCTTCTGTGCGGTGCTCAGGCACTGGATCTTTTCACCAATATGAAACCTGGTGAAGGAACGCTTGCGGCTTATACCGTCATCAGGAATGCCGTACCCCATCTGGATGCCGACCGTATCTTGCACAAAGATATTGATGCGGTTAAAGAATTGATGCGAAACAATAAGATTTTG
>JASFGF010000086.1:0-9014 GCA_050123915.1 Desulfobacterales bacterium
AGAAGCCATCACACGCAAAGAAAAAATTTTGATCTTTGGCGATTATGATGTCGACGGAATTACCGCCACAACCATCCTTTTGGAATTTCTTCACTCCGTCAATGCGGATGTGTCTTACTATATTCCTGACAGAATAGCGGAAGGCTTTGGTCTGAAAAAAAGACATATTTCAGATGTCGCGGTGCTCAACGGCATACACCTCATTATCACCGCAGACTGCGGGTCCGAAGGTCAAGATGCGGTTAACGCCGCAAGAGACGCTGGAATTGATGTCATCATTACCGACCACCACGTGATATCGGATACAATACCGCCTGCCCTCGCAGTGATAAATCCCAAACGAAACGATTGTCCATCCGGTTTCAATGATCTTGCCGGAGTCGGCGTCGCGTTTTATCTGCTGATTTGCCTTAGAAAAAAGCTTCGAGATACAAATTTCTGGAAAGACCGTTCGGAACCCAACCTAAAAAATTACTGTGACCTTGTCACCCTTGGTACCCTGGCGGATATGGTTCCTTTAACCCGTGAAAACCGGATACTGATTAAAGCCGGTATGGACATTATCCGTTCATCACATCGGCCGGGTTTGAATGCACTGATCGAAGTTTGCAAAATCAATAAACCCGACATGGACAGTGATGATATTGTTTTCCAGCTGGCCCCCAGATTAAACTCAGCCGGCAGGATCGATCACGCATCAATCGCTGTTGAACTTCTAAGAGCAAAAGATGTCAAGACGGCACGGAAAATTTCACATTCACTCGACCATCTGAACCAGAAACGACGAGAGATCGAAAACAACATACTGACTCAAGTCCACAATTATTTGAAAAAAAATCCGCATCTGCTTCGAAAAAACACATTGGTCATGGTCCATCAAGATTGGCATTTAGGAATTCTTGGGATTGCTGCATCAAGACTTATAAAAAAATACTTTCGCCCGGTTGTCCTGATCACGACAGCAGATGGAATCGGGAAAGGATCCGCCAGAAGTATTCCTGAGGTCAATCTGTACGAGGGGTTGTCGGCTTGTGCTGAAAGTATTGAAAACTTTGGCGGACATCCAATGGCAGCAGGCCTTAAAATCAAAACCGAAAATATAGACCGGTTTAAAAACCACTTTGAAAATATTGTGACCCGAATGGCAAAACCATCTGATTTTATACCGAAAATTAACATCGATTGCAGGCTCGATTTTGTTAATATTTCAAACAAGCTGATTGATGAACTTGAATCGTTGAAACCTTTTGGTATCGCAAACCACGAACCGCTTTTTATGACAAAAGAGGTTCATATTGTATCATCAAAACGTGTCGGTAATCATCACAGGCAAATGGTATTAGAACAACATACAGGAAAAACATTCAATGCAATACAATTTAATGTAGATCCCCAAATCCCCTCGAAAAACACCTTTGATCAGATAGCATATCGTCTTCGCTGGAACCGATGGAACGGCCGGAAACGTGCTCGAATCATCGTTGAAGAAACATAGCCCCACCGTTGCATTAGGAACAACATTGACAACTAAAACATTTTTCTTGCAATAGACCATACTCGGGATTATTATTGCGCTTGATACATAACAATAAAAATGGATGTTAGGTGACAATTATGGCCAAAATATTTCGACCCAGTAGCCGTGAAGCAAAAATATTGTCGAAAATAGAGTCTTCAAAAGAATATGCCCGTAGAAAAGCAATAGAAAGTGCGAGAGATCGTATCGACCCCCTTTCCAATGCCATTGCCATGAAGCTTGTCGAGAATAATCTTGTTGAAACCACGAATAAAAATGTACTTGAAGAGCAGATAACAAAATGTATAGACAAGTTGAGTCGCAGCGACGAATTTGATGTCGACTACAAGATTGCACCATTTAGACATATGGTACAGAATCCAAATGTCGTGAGTCTTTACATTACCGCATTCGTCATAGAAACCCTTATCAATCATAAAGTCATCGTCGACATCTACGGTTCAGATGAAGAAATATATCTTTGTATCAATCGGCAAGTTGTAAAAATACTGGCCTGACCATGCGCCCTTCTTTCCTTCCCAGGTTAGTAAACGGACCTTTTGATGATCCAAGTCTTTTTATCCCCTTTCTTTATGAAAAACGTGCAATAATTTTTGATCTCGGAGATATTTATTCGCTATCAGCCCGGGATATCCTTAAAATCAGCCATATATTTATTACCCATACCCATATGGATCATTTTATCGGATTTGACAGACTGCTGAGACTTGCCCTCGGCCGTGACCAGGATCTTTACTTGTTTGGTCCTGAAAATTTTATAGAAAATGTCGAAGGAAAACTCGCGGGTTATTCATGGAACCTTGTCAAAAACTACACGAATCAACTGATCCTGCATGTCACCGAGGTGCATGAGGATCATCTTTTGACAAAGGATTACATCTGTCAAAACGAATTCCTTCCGGCTTCACAGGCAGTGAAACACTCTTTTAACGGGACTCTTCTTAAAGAACCGTCTTTTTCAGTTTTTACCCGGATCCTCGATCACAGCCTTCCCTGTCTCGGCTTCACCTTAAAGGAACGATTTCATGTGAATATCATAAAAGATGCTGTTGCCGGGCTCGGATTGGAGATCGGGCCATGGCTAACAGAATTCAAACAGGCACTGTTTAATCATCAAAACCCCGATTCGGAATTCGAGGTTAAATACGGTGAAGAACAACACAAAAAAGTGTTCGTCCTGGGGGACCTTGCGAAACAAATTGCCCTGATCACTCCGGGTCGGAAGATTTCATATATTGCAGACGTGGTATACAACGAATCGAACATCGAAAAGATTGTCGAACTGGTGAAAGATTCCGACCATCTTTTTATCGAAGCGTCTTTTTTAGAAAAAGACAAAGATATTGCCGAAAAAAAATGCCATCTGACAGCCCGGCAGGCCGGCCACATTGCAGGCAAGGCCGGAGTAAAACAGCTGACACCCTTTCATTTTTCACCCAGATATCAGGGACAGGCGCATATGTTGGAAAAAGAGGCCATGGATGCCTATCATCATTACTTTCCTATAAACTGTTGAAACCTGAATCTTGCATGAAAATTGATGAGAAACTTTTTTAATGCTTAATACAAAAGGGTTTAGATGAAATTTAATATTACGAAATTAATACCCAAATGGTAAAGAAGGAAGAAAGTTCATTTTTCTCATCAATTTTCACCCTGCGGGCGAGCTGGAGGTTTCCATCTGTTGCGTTATTAAGGGTTCGCAATAGTATACTATAGCTTCACACTTAAATGCCTTGCAGATGAAAGCTTCCAACTCGTGAAAAATTCAGGTTGAAATGCTAAATTTGATTAAAAATTTAAAGAAGAAAGATGGTTTGATACCGATAACCATCGTGCATCATGATGATCCATAGCTATGTAAACCAGGCAAATAATTTACTCCGAAATATGTAAATAGCACCGCACAAAATCCAACGATGGAAAGATAGGCAATGCGTTTGCCGCCCCAGCCTCTCATCATCCGGGCATGCAGCAATGTCGCATAAATGAACCAGGTAATCAGAGACCAGGTTTCTTTGGGATCCCAGCCCCAGTATCGGCCCCAGGCTGAATTGGCCCAGACCGCTCCGGTGATGATGCCGGTTGTCAAAAATAGAAACCCGAACATTATCATTTGATGGTTCAGTTCTTCCAAAATTTTGGCATTCGGGAAATGTGCCAGTAAATTGCTTTTGCCCTCGGTATCCCGTTGTTTGAAAAGATACATACAGCTCATGCCAAAAGCAATGGCAAAGGCGGCGTATCCGATAAAACACGCCATAACGTGGGCAATCAGCCAGTTGCTTTTCAATGCCGGGAGCAACGGCTGTATTCGATCACTGATATTTGGGGACATCGAGGCATACGCCATTGCCAAAAACGCGAGCGGCGTCGTAAATGCACCGATGACGCGGTTTTTGTATTTTTTCTCAATTACCAGATAAACGACGCCAATGGTCCACGCAAAAAAGATCAGGGATTCATAGAGGTTTGAGAGTGGGGCGTGACCAATTCCAAGGCGATAAGATTCCACCCATCGCAAGACAATGCCAATGGTATTACAGATTACCGCCAAAAAAACCGTCCAGGTTGCCAGCCGACCCGGCAATGGTTTTTTGAAAATCCAGAAGGCGATATATAAAAAGGCCGCGAAACCGTATATAAATGTTGTGATTGATAGCAAGAATGAACTGTTCATTATCTTTCCTCTCTATTTGTATTGTCGTCTTATGTTCGATTTAGGATCCAAGCTTTATGAGCTGTTTGTTAAATCGACCAGTTTTTCAGAAATCCTCTTTATTTTGTTCTGCATGCCAAGTTTATTCTTATTAGCGGTACCTGAAACCATGATTCTGCACTTTTTCCCTTTTTTTACGATATCGATGCACAGTCTTTGATGGGACATGAAAAAAGTTATGTAACACCCGATAATCAACAAAATAAATCCGGAGTAAACCACCCAAACACCGGGATCTTTTGTAACCTGAAGGCCGGTATAATAACGCTGAGCGTAATCTGACACCGACACAACCATATCCCCCTTTTGCATCTGGCTAAAATTTGGAAAACGCAGTGAAAGAACAATTTCAGCAGATGATCCATCTTTATGGGTAAGAATCCCGGTAAAGGCTTGTCCAATGGGTTGGCCTCTAAATTTATAGGAATTGACATAATCTTTGAGAACAAATTTCCCCCCGGCTTCCGGGACATCAATCGGCTGACCGACCAACGCCGTTTTCGTATACACTTTCTCTGTTTTTCTGCTTGTAAATTTCAGCGTAACTTCCTTTGGAGGAAGACGGCCATAACTCGATTGAAATATATTTATCCCCTTGTAACGAAGGGGATCGTTTACAAGAATATCTTTTTTAAATACCGGCTTGCCATTCTCAATGATGGTTAAACTGGAACGAAATTCTTTAGGTGTTCCCGAATCATAAAAACTGACGTTAAAATCCTCGCACAAAATCCCAAATTCCAGAGGTTCTGTCCGTCCGGGATTACGCATTCTGATGCTGTTTACCACCTCGCCTTCCGGGATGTTGACATATCCGTCAAAACCGAAAAAAGATCCGATGAGCGCTCCCATTAACAGTAAAACAATGCTCAGATGAACCCCATAAACACCCAGGCGGGCCCAACGCCATTTCTCAGCGAAAATGCTATACCCCTTGTCCGTCTGTTCGGTCCTGATATATCCAAAGTCTCTGGATACAAAGGGTTCATAGATATCTTTCAACTCTTTTGACGAACGACTATCAACAAAATATTCATTGTCCGCGTGGCTCCTGAACCTTGAAAGATTAAAAATCGGTTTTTTAATAAAAACAATTTTCCATGTAGTGGAAATCCGATCGATTGAACAAACAACGATATTTACGGTCAGCAAAACAATCAGCAGCTGAAACCACCAGGCATGATACATATCGAACAAGTCAAAAACATTAAACAATTTGTAAAGAAACTCACCGTATGCCTGAAAGTACGACGCCGGGTTTTCGTTCTGGGGAATGACCGTTCCGAAAATCGAAGTGGTTGCAAGTGCCAGCAGAAGAACCACAGAGAGTTTAACAGATGTAAAAAATTTCCATATTATATTTGAATTATTCAGAAGATACCTCCATTTTTTTGATCATTGATTCCTGAAACGTTCTATCTTTTTTAACACCTACTTTATTATTTGACGGCAATCCATCTCTAATCATCTTATCTGATGGCGTTCTGGTTTGTGTATTCACAAATCCTTTTAACCGTCAATTCTGAATTTTTGATACAATCCCCCACAGAAATTCCGCCCCGGTAATTACCGCTTAAAAAAATACCGGGGTTGTTCGACTCAAACTGTTCAAAGTATCTTTCGTGTTCAATATGTCCAAGACGGTATTGGGGAATGGCTTTGGGCCACATTTTTTCTTTGATAAATACGGGGTCTTCACCAATTTTCATTATTTCCTTGAACTCTTCAATCACGCTATTGATATGCGTATCATTCCCATTATCAAACACTTCGGGGGATCGTGCTCCTCCGACAAACAGTGTAAATGCTGCCATATCATCCGTTGCCCGGTAAGGGAATATTGCTGAATTCCATATGGCTCCCAAAAAAGATTTCTTTTCTTTTTCTGGAATTAAAAATCCAAATCCGTCGAGAACCTGACCCACGACCTCTTTCCTAAATCCTAAATACAGTACTTTTACAGGAGGATAATAAATATTATTCAAATGGTTGATCAATTTATTTTCCCGATCGTCAAAAATAGACGCAGCATGATACGCGGGAACCGTAGATAGTACAATATCCGCAACAATTTCTTCTGACCTATCGTTATAACTGAATAATACTTTGAATTTAGATCCTGACTTCACGACGCTTTCAACCTTGCAATTGTATCTGACGTTACCGCCTAAGTTGGCGGCAATGGCTTTGGGAAAACTTTGCATCCCCTTTTTAAATGAAAACATCCTTGCGCTTTGTTTGGATTGCTCTGCCCGTTTTTTCCTTTCTTTTGCGCCCAACACAAATCCTTTGAATAAACCGCCATATAATTCTTCCAATTGATATAACTTGGGCAACGCAGATTTAACGCTTAGATTGTCAGGATTTCCTGCAAATATCCCGGCAACAAAAGGATTTACTGCATAATCAAGAAATTCCTGTCCCAATCGTCTTTTTACAAATTCAGAAATACTTTGATAATATCCTTCATGGGATTTTCTCGAAAACGGTTCAGCCAAAAGACGCAATTTAGCTTTAGGTGAAAACAGTTTTGTTTTTAACAAAGCAACCGGATGGGTCGGCAGGGCATGAAGTTGATTATTTCTTAAAATATATCTTTTGTTAGCTTTCTTTAAAGCATAAATCATTTCGCCTTTAAGACCGACATGCTCAACAATCTGTCCGATTAATGGCGTTGTTTCCAATCCGCTGTTAGGTCCATAATCAATCAGAAACCCATCTTCGCGCCGGGTGACCATTGACCCGCCGGGCTCTTTTTTTGACTCAAGAACGATTATTTCAAACCCTTTCTTATTTAGCCAAAAAGCCGTTGCAAGCCCTGATATGCCTGCACCGAGAACTGCAATGTTGATTAAGTTTTTATCCATTTATTTCAATAGGTTTTGATTCGATCACCTTTTGTGTCGGAAGCGCTTGAAGTGCCAATTCTTTAAGCGCTTCAACAAATGTTTTCGAATTGTTTAATCCTTTCATGACCATATAATTTTCGATGCCAACTTCATCGGCAATCATCCTGTATTCAATGTCGAGTTCAAACAAGGTTTCAATATGATCGGATACAAAACTAATCGGAATAACGAGTAATTGTTTTTTTCTTTTTTCAGCCAGCCCCCTAATCATTTCATCGGTTGACGGTTTAAGCCATTTGGCAGGGCCGACCTTGCTTTGAAAGCATAAATGATATTCATGCGAAAAATTGCGAGCTTTCATCACACACTTAATGGTGTTATCGATTTGCTTTGGATAGGGGTCCCCTTGTTTGGCTAAACTTTCAGGCAGACCATGAGCACTGAACACCAATTGAATATCATCCCGGACATTTTCAGGAAATCGTAAGATGGTTTCATCGATTCTTTCATTTAACGCATCGATATATCGGCGGTTATCAAAATAGTCATAAATATATGTCAACTTTCCGACATCTCCTTTATACACCCGCCTCCACTCATTAAATGAGGATCCGGTGGTGGTTATCGAGTAATGCGGATAGAGAGGAAGCAGTGCTATCTTATCAAATTCTTTTTCCAACACCTTTTGGGCGATATCTTTTATTGTTGGGTTCCAATATCTCATTGCTGTGTAAACTTCGACACCGGGAACCACTTTTTGCAGTTCTTGCTGAAGCATTGATTGCTGCAATTGTGTCCAATCATTGATGGGAGATTTCCCGCCGATTCGTTTGTACTTTTCTTTCACTGCCGGTGTGCGAAAAACAGACATTATTTTTGCAAATAATTTTTGTCCAACCGGTATCTTAAAAATATCGCGATCACTAAACAGGTTGAACAAAAAAGGTTTTATGGCTTCCAAAGAGTCTGGACCACCCAGGTTAAAAAGAATTACCGCGTATTTACTCATTTGAACCTATCAAATTCATATCTCAAGTTTCGTACCTATATTTTACTTTAACCCCTCAATATGGTTGTGTTTTCATTCGATGTTTGTAATGAAAAATCATCGCCATGTGTTTTCAATAAAGGCTGATAATCTATACCCTAATTGAACGAAAGTTGAGGATGCCCAATATTCGAGGCATCAAGGGCGAAGCCGTAGTCGTCTACTGCAAGCCCTTGACAACAAAGAAGATAGGGTGTCATCGGCTTTCGCTCAATGAGGGTTATACGGTCCTGGAGTAACGTGCATGATCTTCTTTTCTTTCAATATAGCCGTCGAAATTCATAGCGATGTTTCTGATCAAGAGCCTGCCCATTTTGGTTATTTTCAGCGTTCTGTTTTCGATGGATAAGAGGTTATCGGCCATCATCTCATCAAAGTTGTTGAGCCCCCATTCAAAGTAGGTTTCAAAATCTATGTTAAATTCATCTTCAATCGAGGCAAAATCGAGTTCAAAATCACACATGAGTTTCATGATAACATGCCGCCGCAACAGATCATCATCGTCCAAATAACACCCTTTGGCTGTCGGTAAAATTCCCTTATCAAGTGCGGCATGATATGGTTTCTCTTTTTTTATGTTTTGAGCGTAAATGCGTCCAAACTGACCAATGCTGGTAATGCCCATGGCATAAAGATCCGTACCTGCATGGGTACTGTAGCCTTGAAAATTTCTGTAAAGTTTTTTTTCTTTCAGTGCCAAGGTGAGTTCATCGTCGGGTTTGGCAAAATGATCCATACCGATAAACACGTAACCTGCTTGCGTTAGTTTTTGAGTCGACATCTTGAGAATGTTAAGTTTTTCTTCAGGAACAGGTAAATCCTCCGGACGGATGACTCTTTGATGTTTTTTCATCCACGGAA
>JASFGF010000087.1:0-8939 GCA_050123915.1 Desulfobacterales bacterium
AAGAATCTAAAATTATGAAGTGTGAAGTGACTAATGTTAACTAAAGTGACTAAAGTTGCGGAATTGTATCAATTTAATATAAGTTGCCGGAGCGAAACGACTCCTTAACTTTAGATCACTCCAAACTTTAGCTCACTTGTAACTTTTCCGGCTTGGCCAAATTAGGTCCCGTTGAATTTAAATTCACCTTTGCCTAAAATATCATGCAGGTGAATAATCCCCTGAACGATTCCTTCAGCGTTTGTTATGGGGAGTACCGTAATCTGGTGTTTCTCCATCATGTTCAGGGCATCATAGGCCGGAGAATTCAGTGTGACGGTTCGTGGATTTGTTGTCATAACATCCTCAACAGTTAAATCAACGATAGATTTTTTATCGGCGATCAGTCGTCTTAAGTCACCATCGGTAATGATGCCGGCAAGTGTTTTATCTGATCTAATAACAAGTGTTACCCCTAATTCCAGCCGATTGATTTCCTTTACAGCGTCTTCCAGAGAGGTTCCTTCGGGAACCTGTGGAACACAAGCGCCCGTAAGCATCATGTCTTGAACGTCACTCGAAAGCCGCTGCCCCAAGATACCTCCGGGATGAATCTTTTTGAAATCGCTTGATTTGAAATGTTTTTTGTTGATCAGGGTAACGGCAAGGGCGTCTCCCATGGCAAGCAGAGCGGTTGAACTGGCAGTGGGTGCAAGGCCCATGGGACAGGCTTCCCTTTCCACGCCGACATCGATGATGATGTCGCTCTGTTTCGCCAGAGTCGACGTTTTGTTCCCGGTAAAGGCAATAGTGGTACATCCGATTTTTCGTATACTGGGTATGAGTGAATTCAGCTCATCAGTTTCTCCACTATTGGAAAGCGCGATGAATATATCATCCGAATCCACCATACCGAGATCGCCATGCATGGCCTCGGCAGGATGCAAAAAAAGAGACCGTGTTCCGGTGCTGTTTAAGGTGGCGACAATTTTTCGACCCACCAGGCCGGGTTTACCGATGCCGCTGATGATCAATCTTCCTTTGGAACGACAGATAAGCTCCACCATCTTAGGGAAGTTGTCATCAATTCGGTTCGCTAGCTTCAGAATCCCTTCAGCTTCTATTTTTAAAACCTCTATGGCTTCTTTGATAATCATGTAGAACGTATTTCCTTTACCCATATTATTCTATTCGTAATACAATAGAATGTGTATCTTGTTAAATTTTTAGAAAATATCTTACAGGACAATATGCAACTTTTAAATAAAAAATCAAGAGCTCTTTTATACGGAAATTAAAAAAAAAATGTAAAATTATGGTTGACAAGCTTTGTTTGCCTGTTTATATTGCGCGGAATTTTCGAGTTCTGTCAAAAAGGCCGGGAATATGTACCCTGGCCTTTTTTTTAATTTCTTCCTGAAAGGGGGTGATTCCGATGGTTTGTACAACAGTTAGAAAAGGTTTTGAGTGCCCTTTTATGACAGCTAAGGGGTGTGCCTATAATGGCGGAATTTGCCACGAGGTTGTAGAGCAGTGTAATGGCTGCAATCGAAGCGCAGAGTTCTCATCCAAATGGTATTGCACAGCATGCCCTGATCCTTCGATTAAATGGAAAACCGGGGACTGCAATTTTGCTTCACATGTTACCAGAACCTCCGCTGCCTCGAATGGAAAACTTAATCCGCTCAAAGCTTCCAAGAGAGGAAACAGGTAATGGCTCTTTTGATCTTAAAATAAACCCCGCTCGCTAATCGGGCGGGGTTTGTAGCCATATAAAATTTCAACCTATGCCGATGCATAGTTCTCATCTCCCCGATTTTTCAAGCTCTTTTCACTTGACATAATTCATGTCAGCGCGATAGAACTCATCAATAACTCATGTTTCACACCCGTAATTTTCCACAGCATTAATAAAGCAGCGTTGGCCGGAAAAATATTTATGGTAAAAAAATATATAGTCGATGGTTAATCAGAAGCGTCAGCATGAGCTTGGCTTAGATATAAAGATGAGATAACATATAGATATCCAAAGGAGGTCAAATTCATGAATCCCATTGCTCAAGCCCTCAACCAAAACATCGAAAAAGGTAATCCATATCTTATGGAAATGCTGTCTGATATGGGAAAGAACCTTTTTTTTCCCAAGGGGATTTTGAGTCAAAGTGCCGAGGCCAAGGAAAAAGCGCATAAATTAAATGCCACCATCGGTATTGCCACTGAGAAGGGGAGAACCATGTATTTCCCTTCTGTGATGGATTCTATCTGCAACATCCGGCCTAAAGCATCGATAACCTATGCACCATCCTTTGGAATTCCAGCGCTGCGAAAGGCCTGGCAAGATTCTTTATTTAGTAAAAATCCGTTGCTTTCCGGTAAAATCATCAGTCTCCCTGTGACGACATGCGGTATTACGCATGCCATCAGTATGTTTGCGGATATGTGGTTAGACCCGGGTGATGTGGTCGTTTTTCCTGATATGATGTGGGGAAACTATAACATGATCTTAAATGTCAAAAAAGGAGCGGTCATTAGTCACTATCCTTTATTTACTGCAAAAGGTGGTTTTAATCTGGCGGCTTTTGAGGAAACTCTCCGCGCCGAAGCTGAAAAACATGATAAAATTTCCGTCATGCTTAACTTTCCCAATAATCCCACCGGATATTCTGTGACCAAAGAAGAGGGGAAAAACATCGTCGAGATCCTTACCGCCATTGCCGAAGCGGGCACGAATGTTATCGCAGTTACCGATGATTCGTATTTTGGGCTATTCTATGAAGACCATATTCTTAAAGAATCCCTTTTTGCAAGTCTTTGTGATCAACATCCCAGGTTACTTGCCGTTAAACTTGATGGTGCTACAAAGGAGAACTTTGTATGGGGTTTGAGAATCGGGTTTATTACTTACGGATGTTCTATAAAAGGCGATCCTATACCGGTATATGATGCGCTGGAAAAAAAGACGGCCGGAAGTATCAGAGGATCCATTTCCAATGCTTCTCATCTGGGCCAGACCATTGTATTAAAATCCATGCAGGGAGATAACTTCACAGCAGAAAAAAAAGAGAAATTCGAAATACTTCAAAACAGGGCCAGATGCGTGAAAAAAGTATTAACAGATTCAAAATACAATAAAGCCTGGGATGTTTATCCTTTTAATTCCGGTTATTTTATGTGTATCCGGCTCAAGACCGTTAACGCAGAGATGCTCAGACTTCACCTTCTAGAAAAATACGGTGTGGGACTTATTTCCATTGGGGATAAGGATTTGAGAATTGCGTTTTCCTGCCTGGAAGAAGGCGAAATACCTGAACTTTTCAATATTATTCTACAAGGAATACAAGATATTGAAGGATACGAGAGTTAGAGTCTTGTTAAAAATTTAGTTGAATTTCGTACCTGAATATTGCAAAAAGGCTTTTGAAACAGCAGGTCGAAATAATTTTATTAAGGGAACCAATATATGATGAGATCAGTAGATCTGTGGCACTTTTAAGCCGTTTTAAAAAGATTTTCGGATCCATTTCCGACAAAGAGTCTTCCGTCGATATCGCCCTTGCCGGCAAATGGACCTTATACTTTATACTCATCGGTGTTATCGCAGGGCTGGGCTCCGTCGTTTTTCATTATCTGTGCCAGATCGGCTCGCATTATTTTATGGAATATATTGCGGGTTACCGTCCTCCGGCACCGGCCGGTGAGCACCATCTGATGCCGCCTACGAACAAGCTGTTTAATCCCTTTATTCTTCTATTTCTCCCGGCATTTGGAGGTCTTCTGAGTGGATGGCTGGTGTATACCTATGCACCGGAGGCTGAAGGCCACGGGACGGATGCCGCCATCGACGCCTATCACAGAAAGGGTGGTTTCATCCGGGGCAGGGTTCCGATTATCAAGACCATTGCTTCGGCGCTTACACTGACAACCGGCGGTTCAGGCGGACGGGAAGGTCCCATTGCTCAGATCGGAGCGGGTTTTGGATCATTTCTGGCGACAACATTAAAACTGTCGGATCGTGAGCGGAGAATTATGATGGCTGCAGGGGTCGGTGCCGGAGTCGGAAGCATCTTTCGTGCACCCATGGCCGGAGCGCTTTTCGCTGCGGAAGTCCTGTATCGTGACCCGGATTTTGAATCCGAGGTGATCATACCGGCGGGCATCTCTTCGGTGGTGGCCTACTGCCTGTTTTGTCTGATAAACGGATGGGGATCTTTATTTGAATCACCGGATTTTATATTCCAAAACCCCTTGGAATTGGGACCCTATCTGGTGCTTTCACTCGTCCTTGTCGTTGTCGGAGTTTTATACATCAAGTCCTTTTATGGGGTCGTAAATATTTTTAAAGCCATCAAGATTCCCAATCACTTAAAACCCGCCATTGGCGGATTGTGTACCGGTGTGGTCGGTTTTTTCTTGCCACAGACGCTGGCTTTTGGGTATGGGTTTGCACAAAAAGCCATATACAATGAACTCACCATTCCGTTTTTATTTTTTCTTGCTATCGGCAAAATATTTACAACATCGTTTTCCATCGGATCCGGGGGCAGCGGAGGTGTTTTCGGACCTTCCATTGTCATCGGCGGCGCCATGGGGGGGGTTGTTGGGAAGATGTTTCATCAGATTATGCCGAATGTGGTTACCGAACCCGGCGCTTTTGTTATCGTAGGCATGGCCGGTTTTTTTGCGGCAGTTTCAAATGCACCGATTTCGACAATCATATTTATCAGTGAAATGACCAATTCATATCATCTGCTTCTACCGAGTCTTCTGGTCTGCTCCGTATCCTATCTTGCGTCTCGTAAATGGACCATCTATGAAAAGCAGGTTAAAAGCAAGATCGACTCTCCGGCTCATGCAGGTGATTTCTTCGTGGATATTTTGCAGGCGATTCGGGTCAAGGATCTCATGCACTTGGTAAAAAATGTGGATGTTATTCCGCGGGACATGACGTTCAGAGATTTCAGGAATTATTTTCCTGAGACAAAGCAGCACTATTTTCCGGTGGTGGATCAGTTTAAAAGACTGGTGGGGATATTTTCCAGTACGGATATCAGGGCCGTGCTCTTTTCAAGGGGAATCGGAGATCTTGTGGTGATGAATGATGTTGCGACTTCTGAAATAATACTGACGACACCTTCGGAAGACTTAAATTCCGTATTACAAAAATTTACCATTAAAAATATCGACAGCCTCCCTGTGGTCAGCGACGAGGATCATGGTATCCTTATCGGGATGCTGAACCGCAGGGAAGTTATTGCATATTACAATGAGCAGATCCAGAAGATGAAAACAGACCTTATCGCTTCCCGTTAATTTTTATGCAAGATTAAGGTGTCAATATTTCACTTCCGTTAAAAACAATCCGTGTGCCGGAGCAGTGATCCCTGCGAGGTTGCGATCTTTTGAGACCAGTATCTGCTTAAAGTCATCGGGTGTAATTTTATCAAGACCGACATCCACAAGTGTTCCCACAATATTGCGTACCATAAATTTTAAGAACCCATCACCTTCTATTCTTAGAACGAGGTAATCATTATCTGTTTTTACAAAATCTGCATTTAAAATACACCGAATCGAAGAAGCCCTGGGGCTTCCCGATCCCTCGAATGCTTTGAAGTCATGAGTGCCTATGATACAGCAAAGCGCTTCTTTCATGGCACTCAGGTCGAGTCTTTTCCGGATATGCCAGGCATACTGGCGGTAGATCGCAGCAGGAAGGTATCGATTCAACATTCTGTAATGATACACTTTGCTTTTAACATCATACCTGGCATGGAATTTCTCCGGGACCACTTTGCAGGAAGTAATGACAATATCTTCCGGCAAAAGGCTGTTGAGTCCTTTTAGAAAAGCTTCGGGAGTCAACGATGTGGCGCATTGAAAATTTGCTGTCTGGTTCAAGGCATGCACACCGGCGTCAGTTCTGCCTGAACCTGTTACGGCAAGCCTATCACCTGTCATCGTCATCAGTGCATTTTCGATTTCTCCCTGAATGGTTCGATCTTCGGCCTGTCGTTGCCAGCCGTGATAGGCGCTGCCATCGTATTCAATGGTGATTTTAAAGTTTGGCATGAGAAATTCTGATTAGAGTCTGTTGCAGGGTATATTCCCAAGCTGGCGTTCGAAAAATTCATCCATCGAATCGGCGAATTGACTGATCGGATACTCGACGTCACATGACCTGCAACGCAGATAAACCCGTCGTCAAGATTTTTGAATCACCAGCCGGTCGTTACATTCGGGGCATCGAGGATGTCGTTTGTTCATATGTTATCTCTTTAAGGTATTGTCTCACCTGAATTTTTGAATGCAGATTGACAAGATTGTACTATTCTGTCAAATAAAATATAAAATTTAACAGTCTAACATAAAATTTATAGGGAAAAATAACAATGGGAATTATCATGTGCCCTGGTTTTAAGGCTGCCGGTATTGCCGCCGGTCTCAAGAAAAAAAACAAAAAGGATCTCGGCCTCATCTTTTCCGAGGTGCCGGCAAATGTCGCCGGTATGTTTACCCGGAATCGGGTGAAGGCGGCCCCGGTAATTCTTGACATAGAACGGATAAAGTCGGGTGTTTGTCAGGCGATTATTGTTAACAGCGGAAACGCCAACTGCTGTAACGGTGAAAAGGGTATTCGTGATGCCGAAACCATGGCAAGTTTATCTGCATCTGAACTCGGCATTTCAAAACATCTGGTGCTTGTGGCTTCCACAGGTGTGATCGGAGAGCCGCTGCCCATAGGAAAGATTAAAACAGCGGTCCCTGATCTTGTCGGATCCCTTCAACCGGAGGGTATTCCCGATTTGGCCAAATCGATCATGACCACGGATACGGTTCCCAAAATGGCTTCAGGGCAGGGGGTTGTGGAAGGAAAATCTTTTATTGTTACCGGTGTTGCCAAAGGTGCCGGAATGATCCGGCCGGACATGGCAACCATGCTCTGTTTTGTATGTACCGATGCAAACGCAGCGCCGGAAGTCTTAAAAAAGGCTTTGGTTTCCGCAATAGATCGATCTTTTAACCGGATCACAATTGATGGAGATACCAGCACCAATGATACGGTGCTCATGATGGCCAACGGTTTGTCCGGTGCGGTTATTGAAAACCCGGGCCATCAAGAAATTTTTCAAAAGGTTATAGACCGGATCTTTTTGGATCTGGCCAAACAGCTGGTCAGAGACGGCGAAGGCGTGACAAAGCTCGTTGAAATCATCGTTCGGGGAACGGCTTCGGATTCTGATGCCATAAAGGTTGCAGATACGGTTGCCCATTCTCCCCTGGTGAAAACCGCATTTTTCGGTGAGGACGCCAATTGGGGAAGGATTATCGGCGCTGTCGGAAGAGCCGGTGTTGATATCGATCCGGATCGAATTGATCTTTATTTTGACGATGTACAAATGGTGAAAGCCGGCATGGGTTGTGGAAAAGCCGTTGAGGTCGAGGCCACAAAAGTTCTCAAAAAATCTGAATTTACGGTGACCGTTAATTTAAATTTGGGGCAGGGTTTTGGGTCCATGATTACGTGCGATTTTTCTGTGGACTATGTTAAGATTAATGCCGATTACAGATCTTAATTTATCGTCTTGGAATTGTACCTTCTCAATAAGTTTCGGTAAACCCGCTACGCCAAACGTTATTTTTTTCAATACGGCCAAAACTTGCAGTTAAGACCGCCTAACAGCGACCCGCACACGTGATGTAAAATGAGTGTGTCGCTTAGCGGAAACAGGCTGCAATTAACAATTTTTGATGTTCGGATCACTGTAAGCCGCTCTAAACTGCTTCAAACAGTTGCCCGACTAGAAAAAAATAACGGTTGGCTCCACTGGTATGTAAAACCATAAGTTTTTAAGAAGTTACTCGGATTTTTTACAACAAAATAAAAATAAATGTCGATAAATGTTGCTTATATAAAATAATGTCTTTGATGCGTTTACAAAAATTTTTATCGCAAGCCGGTATCTGCTCAAGAAGAAAAGGTGAGGAATATATTAAAGCCGGGTTGGTGCGTGTAAACAACACGGTCGTTACGGAATTGGGCACAAAAATAGATCCCGTAAACGATCGGGTAGAATTTAAGGATAAGGTTGTCACACCGGAAAACGGTCTTGTCTATATCGCACTGAACAAGCCAGAAGGATATGTGACAAGCTGCAGCCAGCCGGGAGAAAAAATTGTCCTTGACCTTATTGATATTCCTCAGCGTATTTATCCCATCGGCAGGCTTGACAAGGACTCGACCGGGCTTTTAATTCTCACCAATGACGGAGATCTTCATCACAGGCTTTTGCATCCCTCTTTTGATCATGAAAAGGAATACGATGTCACCGTATCAAGTCCCATAACAGATGGAGCCCTGAAAAATATTGCCGGGGGTATGCCAATGATGGGGACAAAAACAAGGCCTGCAAAGATTATCAGACTTTCTTCCAAACGTTTTCGAATCGTGCTCAAAGAAGGTAAAAACAGACAGATAAGACGCATGGTTCGAAAAGTGGGAAATCATGTTACAAGATTAAAACGGTTGAGAATTTCACACATTAAGCTCAAAGGGCTTAAAGAGGGGACATGGCGTTATTTGACGGAAAAAGAAAAAAAGGCGCTGACAACGTGATGGAAGCGTTTATTTTTGATCAACGAATGAAAGATTTTAAAACAGTTTTAAGCAATTATAAAACCTGAATCAATTATTAGGAAACATGAGTTGACATGGGTATGATGATAGATTAAAATCTAAACTGAGCGTTTCAAATTCTTGAAATGGTTAATTTAATAATATTTTTAGGTATTCTGCCATTCTGAATCTCAAGAATTTGAAACCCTACGGGATTTCCAATTTCACCGCACCTACTGCGTCAGATGCCGTTCCGCATAGGTGACTATAGCGAAACGACATCTTCCTTGTTTCTGCGGCAAACTTGAAAACCGCTCAATTCAGGTAAATATTAACATACAATAAA
>JASFGF010000088.1:0-8904 GCA_050123915.1 Desulfobacterales bacterium
ATCCGGTTGACCCACGTTTTGGCCGGTGTGCCTATTTTGTTATTGTTCAAACCGATGACATGAGTGTTGAGGCCTTTGATAACGAGAGTATCGCTTTGGGGAGTGGCGCAGGTATTCAATCGGCCCAGTTTGTGGCATCCAAGGAAGTAGATGCCGTAATAACGGGAAACTGCGGCCCCAAAGCGCTTCAAACCCTTTCTGCTGCCGAGATTGAGGTTTTTTTAGGGCAGTCCGGTATCATCAGAGAGGTCATCGAAAGATACCACGGAGGTGATATAAAGTCTACAGACACGCCCAATGTCACCGACCACTATGGTATGGGAAGAGGCGCTGACATGAACCAATGGATGAAAAAGGGCTGTGGCGGCGGTATGGGCATGGGGCGCGGAATGGGAATGGGACGTGGGATGAACGGTTCAACATGGAACGTTTCAGGCCAGTCCGGCGCCACCATGTTATCAAATGAAGAAAGGTTGAAGCGCCTTAAAAATCAGGCAAATGAATTGCGTCAAAAGATTGAAGACTTAGAATCAAGCATGAAGGCTCTTGAATAAAAATAGAAACCGTGTTGACAAAATAAAAGCCCTACAATGTTCACGAAAACCATTTCGAGCAAAACCGGAGGGTAATGATTGATGACAAAAAGACATAGAGATAAACAGGAGCAACAGAAGCAGGACATAGAAATAAAAAAAAGGCTGGGCCACATCAATAACAAAATTCTGGTGATGAGCGGCAAAGGCGGCGTTGGGAAAAGCAGCATAGCAGCATATCTATCGGTGGCCTTGGCGAAAAAAGGGTATAGAGTGGGTCTCATGGATGTGGATCTTCACGGACCCAGTATCCCTCACATTCTGGGTCTCAAAGGAAATATCGGACCGGGCAGCATGAATGGAAAAGCCCGGCCCGTCAAATACATTCAAAATATGGACGTGATTTCCATTGAACCTCTTTTGGGAGAAAATAAGGATGCAGCAACGATCTGGAGAGGCCCCCTTAAGATCGGTGTTATCAGACAGTTCATTGCAGACGTCGAGTGGCCGGATCTCGACTATATGATTATCGACTCTCCGCCCGGTACAGGCGACGAGCCGCTGACCGTTGCACAGACCATACCCGATGCAAAGGCCGTCATTGTGACAACCCCACAGGAAATTTCACTTGCTGATGTTAGAAAATCCATCAACTTTTGCCGTCAGGTCAAGATGGAAATCTTAGGTCTTGTGGAAAATATGAGCGGGCTCGAATGTCCTCATTGCAAAAAAATAATTGACATATTCAAAACCCGTGGCGGGATGTTGACCGCAAAAAAGGAGGGATTGAAACTTTTGGGGTCGCTCCCTTTTGAACCGGAGGTGGTATCCATGGGTGATATGGGGGATATGGGTCTTTTAGACGACAGTACGTTTTTAATCACACAGGAATTCAATAAAATAGTGGATGAAATTATTAAGTTTACGGAAATTGAGACAAAGACGATTCCTGAACCGAAGAAAAAAATTGTGACTACAAAAACGTACCCTGAAGGCACAAAAATGATCGTTGTGCCGGTATCCAATGGAAAACTTTCATCCCATTTTGGTCACTGTAAGCAATTCTCATTTATTGAGATTCAAAACGGAAAAATTGCAAAAGCAGAAATGCTTGCTCCACCGGCCCACGAACCGGGAGTGCTCCCCCGGTGGCTTAATGAGCAGGGAGCTGACGTCGTTATCGCGGCTGGAATGGGAGAAAAGGCCCAACAGCTTCTGGAGGAAATGGGGATTGAGGTTATTATCGGCGCACCAATGGATTCCCCTGAATCCCTGACAAACCAGTATCTCTCCGGTACACTGGTAACAGGCGCCAATGTCTGTGATCATTAAATAAGATGAACCGTAGAGGCAAATGAATTAAGGTCGCTTATGAAACGAAGACCTTGACATCCGTCACAAGTGCAACAAACAGTTTAACTCGTTAATAAATCTTACGCAATTTCACAAGTAAGAGAGGAAGAGAGAATGAGCAAAGATTTTGATGATTTTGTTGAAGGATTGCAGGATCAAATTTTTCAAGAAACAAGAGCCGTTTATGGCGATATCGCGTTTCAAAGATGGCTGAACCCATTGTATATGGGTCGTTTAGAGAATCCTGACGGATACGGACGCGTAACAGGTTCATGCGGTGATACCATGGAAATTTTTTTGAACTTTGAAAATGGAAACGTCAAAAATGCTTGTTTTCAAACCGATGGCTGTGGATCCAGCACGGTGTGCGGGTCATTTGCAGCCGAGCAGTCTCTTGGAAAAAGCCCTGACCAGATTTTGAATATTACCGGAAAGACTATCCTTGAAACATTAGGGAGGTTACCCGAAGAAGACAAGCACTGTGCTTTTTTGTCTGCTGATGCCCTTCAAGAGGCCCTAAATGATTATATGATCAAACAGCAAAAGAAACTAAAATAGAAACCCTCTCTGAAAGATACCCAATCATGAAAACATATCTTGATTGTTTTCCTTGTTTCATGAATCAGGCGCTCCGGGCAGCAAGGATCGCAACAAATGATGAAAAAAAGATAAAAACGGTATTGGATGACGTCGGAATGATGCTGAAACACATACCGCTTGGAAGCACACCGCCTGAAAGCGCAAGATTCATCTATCGTAAGGTTAAAGAGATTACAGGCAATTTAGATCCTTATAAAAAAATTAAAAAAGAAAGTACGCAAAAGGCCCTGTCATTGTACCCTTATTTAAAAAACCGGCTTAAAAAATCGAAAGACAGGCTTTTGACGGCAATTCAAATTGCAATTGCCGGAAACATCATTGACTTTGGAACCAATTGGAATTTCGATATTGAAAATGAGACATATAAAGTCCTTGAAATGAATTTTGCCGTTTGCGACTATAATGAATTTAAAAACGTGTTGGATAAGGCATCCAAGATCTTGTATATCGGAGATAATGCCGGTGAATGTGTTTTTGACAGAATCTTAATAGAGGAAATAAATCGGCCGATAACCTATGTCGTCAGGGGTGTGCCGATTATCAATGATGCCACACATGAAGACGCTGTTCAGGCAGGTATTGATGGGGTTGCGACCATTTTGTCTTCCGGTACAGACGCTCCTGGAACGATTCTTGAGACGTGCAGTCCGGAATTTAATGAGCTTTATAACAATTCAGAATTCATCATCAGCAAAGGGCAAGGAAACTATGAAGCGCTTTCCAAAGAAAAACGCCCGATTTTTTTTCTGTTAAAGACAAAATGCCACGTCGTTGCCGATGATATCGGCGTTAATAATGGTGATATCGTATTGAAAGGAATTGAAAATTATATTCCTAATCTTAAATGATGCAAACGGAGAAGTATAATCGTGCCATACATGAACGAAAACAAAACACATCAACAGGAATCTAATCTTAGTCGGAAACCATCCGAGCATTATATTGAGATGGCAACCCGTATAGATAAACGCCGGATCATAAAAGATCCTGATGGATATGGCAAAAGAACCGGTGAGTGTGGCGACACCGTTGAGATGTTTTTAATTATTCAAAAAAATCGTGTCCATTCGGTCTCATTTATTACAGATGGTTGCATCAACACCCATGCCTGTGCAAATTGCGTTGCTTTTCTTGCTGAAGGAAAGAGCATAGCAGAAGCCTGGGAGATTACACCGGAAAAAGTTATCAATTTTCTGGAGACACTTCCAGAGGAAAACACCCATTGTGCTGAATTGGCGGTGGGTGCGTTCTATCTGGCTTTGGTTAATTTTCAGGAGTTTAAACATGCGCCCTGGAAAAGATTATATGGCAAACGAAGATGATTTAAATCTGCAATTTTATTTTTTGCCAAAAACTGCTCAAAAACTATATTTAAACACCTAAGCGACTTGACAGGACAATATGTTGTGTTATTTTTGAGCATAAGTTCATAATTCAAAGGAAAATCCTCTTATGATTATTAGTGTTGCAAGCGGAAAAGGCGGTACAGGAAAAACAACGGTGGCCACCAACCTGGCTGTTTCTTTGGGGTCTGATGTACAACTTCTGGACTGTGATGTTGAAGAGCCCAATGCTCATCTCTTTATCAATCCTGTCATTGAGTTGAACAAAAAAATATATACACCGGTCCCGCAAATCGATGAAGAAAAATGTAATTTCTGTAAAAAATGTGCAGAAATATGTCGTTTCAAGGCCATCGCTGTTATTAAGGAAACCGTTCTTACATTTCCTGAACTTTGCCATAGTTGCGGTGGTTGTATGGAAGTTTGTCCGGAAAAGGCCATCACCGAAACCGGCCGTGAATTGGGTGTGATTGAAATCGGTCACAGGAATGGTCTTGAATTTGCACACGGTCTTTTGAGGGTCGGTGAAGCCATGTCGCCGCCTCTTATCAGAGAAGTTCGATCTCATACGCGATCTGATCAGCTCACCATTATCGATGCACCTCCCGGAACGTCATGCCCCGTCATCGCCGCCATGAAGGGAGCCGATTTTGTCCTGATGGTTACCGAACCAACGCCTTTTGGCCTGCATGACCTTAAACTGGCTGTCGAAGCAGTAAAACTTCTTGAAATTCCTAGTGGTCTGGTCATTAATCGTTCAGATATCGGTGACGATGGTGTTCGAACATATGCCAAGATGGAAAATCTGCCCATTTTGATGGAGATTCCCTTTGATCGACGCATCGCAGAGGTATATTCAAGGGGCAAACTTATTGTTGAGGAAATGCCGGAGTGGGAAGAACGATTCAGAAAATTATATTTACATATTAAAGAAATCGTTGGATAAAGGAGAAAAAATTCTGTGAAAGAGTTGGTGGTAATCAGCGGCAAAGGGGGTACCGGCAAAACCAGTCTGATGGCAGCCTTTGCATCATTGGTCGAAAACAAGGTTCTTTGTGATGCAGATGTGGATGCCGCCGATCTTCATCTGCTCATGGATCCCGATATAAAAGAAAATCACGATTTTCAAGGAGGGAATACGGCTGTTATTCGTACGGACAGATGCATCGAGTGCGGCTTGTGCAGGGATCTGTGCAGATGGGATGCCATCAGCGAGGCGTTTATAGTCGATCCCATTGAATGTGAGGGTTGCGGTGTCTGTGTTGATTTTTGTCCGGAAGAGGCCATCGACTTCCCCATAAATACCTGTGGAGAGTGGTTTATCTCAAGTACCCGTTTTGGCCCGATGGTCCATGCCAGATTGGGTATTGCTGAAGAAAACTCAGGAAAACTGGTGACCCTTGTCCGGCAGGAGGCCAAAAAACTCGCCGAAAAAAACAAATTGGACCTGCTGATCACAGACGGACCGCCGGGTGTGGGATGCCCGGTGATAGCTTCTGTAGGCGGTGCTTCAGCCGTACTTATCGTTGCCGAGCCGACGGTTTCCGGATTACATGATATGGAGAGAGTGGCGCAACTGGCCGCTCATTTTAAGGTCCCGGCGATGCTGTGTGTCAACAAATTCGATCTGAATGTTGATCAAACAGAAGCCATCGAAAAACTGGCAAAAGAAAATAACATAAGGATCGTGGGGCGGGTCCCCTTTGATCCTGTTTTTACAGAATCCATGGTCGTGGGACAAACCGTCCTGGAATATGTAGGTAACTCAAAGATTCGAAGCAGCATCAATGGAATTTGGCAAAATATTAGAAATCAACTGGTGCTTTAAAAACAAAATATAATGAAAAATTTATTGATAAGGAGGATGTTTGAAATGAAAAATGGAAGAATTGCTATCCCGTCTGTGAATAATGGCGGACTTGATGGACAACGATCCGGACATTTTGGCCACTGCGATGTATTTACTCTGGTGGATGTGGAAAACGGAAAAATTAAAGAGGTCTCAACCGTACAAAACCAGGAACATGTTCAGGGAGGTTGTATGGTCCCCGTCAATTTTCTGGCAGGACACAAGGTAAGCGCTTTGATCGTAGGCGGTATCGGTATGCGTCCCCTGATGGGATTCAGACAGGTGGGCATCGATGTATATCACGATGCTGTTCGGCCTGAAATCAGACCGGTTGTGGAAGACCTTATCGCAGGCAAGCTGCCGATAATTTCAGATGACCAGGTTTGCGGCGGCGGACATGGTGGAATGTAACCCGTGTCCATCCAGAAATGGCCACTAACTAGGTATGTACAATTTACATTCATTTTTTTCGTCGATTCTTAACACAAAAAAACAAGAGGACATGGAATAATGAAAATAGCTGTTACATCTCAGGGAACCAACCTTGATTCACAGGTCGACCCCCGCTTCGGGCGGGCCGCCTACATCCTCATTGTGGATACGGAAACCTTTGAATTTGAAGTGCTGGACAACAAAGAAAATGCAAATGCACTCAAAGGCGCGGGCATTCAGGCCGCCTCAATGGTAAGTGACAAAAGTGCAGAGGCTCTTTTGACCGGTTATTGCGGACCCAAGGCGTTTATGACTCTGGAAGCAGCAAAAATACGGGTGGCCAACGATATTGAAGGCACCGTTGAAGATGCCGTAAAGGCATTTAATGAAGGAAAAGTATCTTTTGCTGAAAAGGCGAATGTTGAAGGTCAATGGTAAAAAAATAAAAGGTTGAATAGAATGTTGGACAATTGTTGTCTTGATGCTTGAAATGAATGTCATTATCAATGTCAATTCAACGTAACCATTTGATCGACTGTTTTCAACCTAAGTTGAGCGATTTTTGCGAAGATATGTGCCGAGGTCTTGATGCAGAAAGATTTGCACAAACCGCAGGCATACCCGTGGATATGTCGAGGATTTTTGCAAAGCCTCTATGCGCAAGATATCGGTACAGATCGAGTAAAAAATCGCTCAATTTAGGTTCAATTATGAGGGTGTTATGAAGTTTGTAATTATCGGCGGTGATGCTGCCGGTATGAGTGCAGCCAGCAGAGCAAAGAGAAATAATCCGGACCTCGATGTCACGGTGCTGGAAAAAACCATGGATGTTTCCTACAGTGCTTGCGGCATGCCGTATAATATTGCGGATCCGGAAAGGAAAATCGAAGACCTTGTGGTCCGACAGGCCCATGTATTCAGGGAAAAACAGAACATCAATCTGTTGACCGGGCATTGTGTTGAATCCATTGATCCGGTCGGCATGACAGTTTCCGGGACATCTTTGCAGGGCAAACCCTTTGACATTTCCTATGATAAATTACTGATTGCAACCGGAGGATCTCCGATCATTCCGGATCTGGAGGGTTTTGATCTTCCGGGGGTGATGGCCCTAAAAAGTCTGGATGACGGGAGAAAAATAAAAGCATATATCCAATCCAATCATGTCAAAAAAGTCGTTATCATTGGTATGGGGTATATCGCCCTTGAAATGTGTGAAGCCCTCAGAGCCCGATCCATAGACGTCGATATGGTCAAACCCCGTGCGGTGTTTCTGCCGTGGATGGAAAAAGAACTGGCCGATATTGTCAAAAATGAAGTGGAAACCCATCAAATAAAATTATACCTGGGTCACACCATTGAAAAAATCGATGTTGAAAATAAACGGTTAAAAGTTAAGTGTTCAGGCCTTGTACTTGAGGCCGATCTGGTGATAGTGGCCATTGGAATAACACCGAACAGTGAACTGGCCGCACAAGCAGGTCTTGATCTTGGCGTAAAAAACGCCATTGCAGTGAACAAAAAACTTCAGACTTCCAATGAAAACATCTATGCCGCTGGCGACTGTTGTGATGCGTATCATGTGGTCACGGACGAAAAAACATGGATACCCTTGGCCTTAAGGGCCAACCGGGCCGGTTGGGCGGCTGCAGATAATGTTTGCGGAAAATCGATTGAGCTTTCGGGTATCGCAGGCACAGCGGTTTTTAAAGTATTCGATCTGGAAGTAGCGCGAACCGGATTGACCGTGGACGAAGCCAAACACTTTGGTTTCGACCCTGTAAAAGTGACCATCAAAACCCGGTCCCGGGCCCATGCTCATCCCGGCGCTTCAAAGATTCACGTTCATATGGTCGGTGACACAAAAACCGGACGTCTTTTAGGCATCCAGATGGTGGGCAAAGAAGGCGTCGCCCATCGGATCAATGCCCTTGCCGTCGCACTTCATAACCAAATGACTGTTAAAGATTACTGTCAAACCGATCTGGCATACGCCCCGCCCTTTGGGCCGACCTGGGATCCCACATTGACCGCAGCCAACCAACTTCTTAAAAAAATTTAGTTTCACGATGATAAAAAACGGTGAAAGGAAATCGTTTTAATGGGAAATTGCAGAAACCATCCAAATAGAGAAGCCAACGATTTATGTTCAGCAAATGCCCATGGAAGAGGATATTGTATTTAATGAAATCGACATTAACAGACTTATTTTGCCATGCCGAAAATAGCCCCTTTTGAGAAATATGCGAAACAATACGAAGCATGGTTCGTAAAAAATCGTTGGGTTTATGACGCCGAATTACGAGCTGTCAAAGCCATGCTGCCGACCGAAGGACTTGGCTTAGAAATCGGGGTGGGCACGGGGCGATTTGCAGAACCACTGGGGATCAAAATCGGTATAGAACCTTCAAAACGCATGAGAGAAATTGCCCAACAACGAGGAATTCAAGTCATAAATGGCGTGGCGGAAGAGCTTCCTTTTAAAGGTTCCAAGTTTGATTTTGCTTTGATGGTCACGACCATTTGCTTTGTTGATAATGCTAAACAGGCTATATTGGAAGCACAACAGGTCCTCTCCCATGAAGGATTTCTTATTATCGGCTTTGTAGACCGCAGCAGTATGATGGGGCAAACTTATTTAAATCGTCAGAATGAAAGCGTTTTTTACAAAGAGGCAACCTTTTTCTCTGTTAATGAACTTATTGAAATTATGAATCAATCCGGGTTTATCGATTTGACCTTCAAGCAAACCATCTTTCAGACATTGTCCAAAACCAGGAGAGACGAACCTGTT
>JASFGF010000089.1:0-8897 GCA_050123915.1 Desulfobacterales bacterium
GTAGTAGAATACATCGGGATCTTCTTCGAAAATGTGCTGGGTACCGTTACCATGATGAACGTCAAAATCGACGATGCCAACCCTTTGTATGCCCCATTCTGTTTGTAGATACCTGGCGGCTATTGCAACATTATTGAAATAGCAGAATCCCATGGCCTGGTCATGTTCCGCATGATGACCGGGGGGCCTGACCGCGCAGAAAACATTGTCCAGTTTTCCCATGATGACTTGTCTTGAGGCATCGAGCACGCCGCCAACGCTCAGAAGGGCAGTTTCAAAAGTGTTGGCGCATATCTGGTTGTCCGGATAGTCAAACATTGAATTGCCCGAGTGGCAAGCAGCTTCAAAGCGTTCAATGTAATGTTTTGCATGGACGGTTTCGACCCATTTTAAATCCGCCCGACTGGCCTGGATGATGGTCAGCTTTGAAAGAAGATCGGCGTCTTTTATCCCTTGATAGATGGCTTTGAGCCTATCGGGCGATTCAGGATGGCCGGGTCCGGTGTCGTGAAGCAGATATCTTTCATCATACAAAAAGCCTGTTCTTTTCATAGATTTCAAAAGGGGCTATGGGATTATGTTGTCGAATATTTCAAATGCAGCCTTAACCGCTTGATTGTCTTCCGGGATTTCAATGGTCGGGCGTCCGTTTAAATCATATTCATATACGTCGTTATCTTCAGGAATGGTCCCGGCAATTTCCAAGCCATTTTTTTCAATCATATCTAAAACCTTGTCAGACGGAGGCTCTTTAATCTGGTTGATGATGAGGTAGCTTTTGGAGACACCGATGTTCAGATTTTTTGCCAGATCATGAATTCGAATGGCCGCCTGGAGGCCGCGACGGGACGTGTCCGAAACAATAAGAAGAACATCTACGTTGCTGGTGGTCAAGCGACTGATATGTTCCATTCCAGCCTCATTATCCATAACGATATACGGATAGTTTCCGGTCAGTTTTTCCAGAAATCCTGTTAAAAGTGTATTTGCAGCGCAATAACATCCCGGGCCTTCAGGCTGTCCCATAACAACGAGGTCGAATCCATCGTCCTCCACAACCGCCTGCTGCAGTTTCATGTTCATGAAAATGTCCTTGGTCATTCCGCTGGGCACGATTCCTTTTTTCATTTCTTCTCGGGCATTGCCAAGGGTATCTGTGACGTCAAGACCACAGACTTCATTCAGGTTTGCGTTACTGTCGGCATCCACTGCAAGGATGGGTGTCTTATCTGCTTTTACCAGGTATTTGATAAGCATTCCCGCAACAGTTGTTTTCCCGGTGCCTCCTTTACCTGCGAGTGCAATTGAAAACGGCATAGTGTTAATTTCCTTTCCAAAGTATTATTAAGGTTTTATATAAAAATTAAGATTTATTTTTTGCTTTTTATAAAACGGTCATCTTTTAACTATAACAATGTTTGTGTAATTATTCCAGTTGAAAGGTTCCGTCAAGCTCCTTTTAGGTTTACAGCATTTGGTACATCGAGATGTTTTCGATGGTTCGACCATCTCAAACTCCTTGCAATAGGCTGGAGCATATGTTAAATTTCGAAAAAAATAAAACTTTTAAGCAGATGGAGAATAAAATGGATTTTGAGCTCACAAAATCACAAAAAGAAATCCAGAAAGCGGCCAGGGATTTTGCCAAAGGTGAATTTGACAAAGATCTTGCCCTTGAGTTGGACAAAAAGCACGAATTTCCCGAAAAGATATGGAAAAAAGCCGCTGATTTGGGATTCATCGGTATTCACTTTCCAGAACAATATTCCGGACAAGGGCTCGGTGTTCTTGAGAATATTTTAGTTGCAGAAGAATTTTGCAGCAGAGATTCTACCATCGGTAGTGCAGTGATACTTGCCAATTTTGCCTCTGAATGCGTTTTGCGTTTTGGCAGCGACGCCCTTAAAGAAAAATTTTTGCCACCCGTTGCAGAGGGTAAGATGCTTTCTGCCGGAGCGTTTACAGAGCCTGATCACGGTTCGGATATTACTCGGATGGATACGACAGCGCAAAGGGATGGGGATGAATGGGTCATAAACGGATCAAAAATATTCATAACCAATGGTGAAATTGCCGGCTATTACTGTGTTCTATGCCAAACCGATCCTGAAAGCAGACCGACCTACCGGGGAATAAGTTTGATCCTGGTGGAGGCGGACCGGAACGGCATTTCTGCGACGGATGTGGGTGAAAAGATGGGGATCCATATGATGTCCACAGCAGAGGTAAATTTTAAAGATGTCCGTGTTCCGGTTTCAAATCTTATCGGAAAAGAAGGAAAAGGGTTCTATCATGTCCTTGAATTTTTTGATGAAAGCAGGATACTCGTTGCCGCCCAAGCGCTTGGAACAGCCCAGGGCGCTTTTGACCGTGCGTTGGCCTATGTAAAACAAAGAGAACAGTTCGGCAAAAAAATTGCACAGTTCCAGGTCACACAACACAAACTTGCAGATATGGCCACAAAAATCGAACTTTCCAGACTCATTACTTACAAGGCTGCCTGGAACTTTGATCAGGGGCGCATCGACCCAAAACTAACATCCATGGCGAAGATGTATGCGGCCCGGACGGCGGTGGAAGTTGCCGATGAGGCCATCCAACTGCTTGGCGGATACGGATATATGGCAGAGTATGAAGTCGAGCGCTTTTACCGGGATGCCAAAATCACGGAAATTTATGAAGGCACCAAGGAGATCCAGAAAAACACTATTGCCGGTGCTGTTATCGGAAGGTTGAAATAAATATACAAGAAAGGAGGTTTTATGTTGAATATCGTCAAAAAATCCATGTTGACCGGTATCGGCTTGGCTCTCATCGCAAAGGACGAGGTTGAAGATTTGGCCAAGGAACTTGTCAATAAGGGCAAAATGTCAGAAAATGAGGGAACGAAGTTTCTGGAAGATCTTCAGAAAAGGTATGATGAGACCCAAAAAAAGCTGGAAGAAAAAGTTCAGCGAGCGGTTAAGGATTTTATGAAAAAAGCGGATGTTGTTACCAGAGACGAATTAAAAGGGTTGAAAAAGGAAATAAGGGATCTTAAAAAAGCGATCAGCGAAGCAGGGGATACGTCAAAGTAAGGTTGTGCCGGTTGTGGTGAAACACTTTGTCGTTAGGAACACACCCATTTTAAACACAAACAACATTCTTTTCAAATGCTGAGCATAAGAAAAATCGGTGTCGTAGGCCGAACCTATCGAAATCTTAACCGATACCGTCAGATACTGGCGATTCTATTTAAGTATGGTTTTGGCGATCTAATAGAGCTTCTAAAGATCGATCAGTACATAGAGGTCGGACTTCAGATCATTTCAAGAAATCGACCCAAGCGCCTTGAAAAACTTTCAAGGGCAGAAAGGGTAAGAATGGCCTTTGAAGAACTCGGTCCCACCTATGTGAAACTCGGCCAGGTTCTCTCAACCCGCCCGGATCTCATTCCGACTGATTTTACACAAGAACTTTCCAAACTTCAGGATAAAGTTCCCCCCTTTTCTTTCAATGAGGCAAAAAGGACTGTTGAATCGGAGTTCGGTAAACCTCTTGAAGAACTTTTTGTTTTTTTTAGCGAAACGCCGGTTGCCGCCGCATCCATCGGCCAAGTGCACAAGGCCGGATTAAAAGATGGTGAAATGGTGGCGGTAAAGGTTCAACGACCCGGCATCAAAAAGATCATAGAAATCGATCTTGAAATTATGCTTCATATGGCAACACTGGTAGAGGGTAACATCAAAGAGATGGCCCCGTATCGACCGGTTAAAATCGTGGAAGAATTTGCCAGAACCCTTGAGCGGGAAATTGATTACACCATTGAAGCCAGCAGTATGGAACGATTTGCCCGCCACTTTCTGGACGATCCTAATATTTATATACCAACGGTTTTCAGAAACATGTCCACGGAGCATGTTCTCACCATGGAACTGGTGGAGGGAATTAAAGTATCTGAAACCGACAGGCTTGAAGCAGCAGAGCTTGACCGGAAGAAGATTACTGCCCGTGGGGCCGATTTTTACCTAAAACAAGTGTTCGATTTCGGTTTTTTTCATGCGGACCCTCACCCGGGAAATATTTTTATACTTCCTGAAAATGTCATCTGTCTCATCGACTTTGGTATGACCGGGGCAGTGGATCGTCAGACCAGAGAAGATTTTGTCGATTTGATAGACAGCGTTATCCATCGGCACGAAGCAAGGGTGACTCAGGTACTTTTGAAACTGACCCACTGGGAAGAAGAGCCTCATATTAGGCAGTTGGAAAAGGATGTATCAGACTTCATGGGCCAGCACCTTCATAAGCCGTTGAAGGATATTGAGATCGGAAAGCTTTTGAACAATTTGCTTGAGCTGGCGTCGCGCCATCGTCTCATGATTGCTCCGGATATCTTCCTTATGATGAAGACGCTGACCATGGTGGAGGGTGTGGCTCTGGCACTCGATCCGGATTTTGACATGATCGCTCAAGCTGAACCATTCATAAGGCGAGTTAAATTTGAACGGTTCTATCCCGGGAGAATCGCGGATGATCTGATGCAGCTCGGGTCGCAAATGCTTCAATTCGCTCAACAGTTTCCTAAAGATGTGCTTGAGATTACCCGGCTGGTCCGGCTTCAGAAACTGTCTTTAAAGATGGAGCATAAAGGGCTTGAAACCATGTTGGCGACCCATGACAGGGTCAGCAACAGAATATCATTTTCAATCATTATTGCCGCACTGATCATTGGTTCGGCACTTATCGTTATTTCCGAAACCCCGCCCCTTTTTTACGGAATATCCCTGATCGGAATCGTGTTGTTTTCAACCGCAGCCATAATGGGAATCTGGCTTCTAATTGCGATATTAAGAAAAGGAAGATTATAGCATCGTATATCCCGGTCCTTCTCCTCCTTCCGGGCATGTCCATGTTATATTTCCATACGGGTCCTTTATATCACACGTTTTGCAGTGCAGACAATTGGATGGATTCAGCTTGAGTCGGCGAGTTGATGTCTTTGGGTCGATTTCGATTTCGTATACATCGCCAGGACAGAATCTTGTACATGGTGATCTATAGGTTGTAAAACATTCATTGACGCAAAGGTCTTTATCGTAGACGATAATGTGACTGGGCTGATCCTCTCTGTGCATGGTTTTGGATAGATACACACCGGTAAGTTTGTCTACAAACAAAACGCCGTCCAGTGTTTTAGCTTCAGGCGCCGAACGAACATTCTTATGGTCTTTTTTTGCGGGATTCAACGTATCGGAATCGGGTTGGATCGGCATTTTATCGACGAAACCCCGACCCTTGGTGATATATTGAGCACCGATGTGTATCCATTTTATCGGGCCCTTCTTTGAAAGGGCCTGGGAAAAATTTCTGACTTCATAAATTTCTTTGCCTGCCCAGTTATTTTCAAACCATTCGGAATAAACGCCGAGGGTTTCTTGAGTAACATTATTCTTTTCAAGAGCGTTTATGATCGCCTCTGCTGCCAGCATGCCCGACTTCATGGATAAATGCACCCCTTTTAAACCCGGCGTATTCTGCATTGCCGCACATCCACCCACAAAAACACCGCCGTCTACGGCCAACTTGGGAATAGTGAAATAGCCGCCGGATGAAACGGTTCTTGCACCCTGCTCCAGGACTTTTCCGTTTTTAATGATGTCTGCTACAAAAGGATGCCGTTTGAATTTTATGAATTCGTCATATATATCCAACATGGAGTTTTGGTAGCTGAGTCCCACAAGAAAGCCGATGGCCACCCTGTTATTTTTAATCTCATAAATAAACCCGCCCCCCGGTATGTCCAAGCCCAGAGGGTATCCAAGGGTGTGAATGTCATTTGTGTCGCTTGCCGTAAAGAAATTATTTTCCGGAAGCTGAATCACTTCTTTGATACCGGACTCAAATACCTGGGGCATTTTATCGGAAAAAAGATTTAGTTTTTGTGAGATATCCTTTGTCAGGCTGCCCCTTGCCCCTTCGCCGAAAACCGTTACTTTGGCCAGCAAATCGATTCCAGGTTCAAAATTGCTCTTGGGATGTCCATCTTTGTCAAGACCTTTGTCACCGGTACGGACACCGATAATCGTACTTTGATCTTTAGCATAGAGAACTTCCTTGCCCGTGAAACCCGGAAAAATATTTACGCCCAGTTCTTCGGCGATGCCTCCCAGCCAACGGGTGAACCTGGAAAGACTGATGATAAAGAAACCTTTATTGTGCATATATCTGGGGACTATGGGAACGCGAAAGTGTTTTTTTCGAGTCAAAAAATAAAAACCGTCTTCTTTTACGGTTGATTCAATGGGGCACTCTTTTTCCAAATAATTCGGAAGCAGCTCCCGTAGGGAGATGGGATTCAGAATAGCGCCGCTCAATGCATGAGATCCTATTTCCGCACCCTTTTCGATCAATGCCACTTCGAGAGTCATATTTTTTTCCTTGGCGAGTTGCATCAGCCGAATGGCACCTGCAAGGCTTGCAGGACCACCGCCCACAAAAAGTACATCAAAATCGATTTTTTCACGCTCAATATCCATTTTTTTGAACCTCGAATATGGATGAATCCGTAAAAAGTCGAATTCATCACGTTTTTGGTTTTAAGTGTTAGGTTTTAACAATGCCATTAAGGCGCAGCAGGTCTGGAAAATAGGTTAAAGTTTGATATTAGCACGTACCATGATATTTTTTGTTTGTAAACCAGATCTACATCACTGATCAGAGAAAACCCTTTAGAATCACAATACAGTGAGAACGCTCCTTGATGGCGTATATCTCTTTCCAACCGGCTGAAACTTGTGCTTTAGCACCCTTAAGCCCGATCCATACCAGAGCTATAAAGAACAACTCGTTAATAAGATATCCTATTGATTTTTTGAGTCATAATATTTTTAGGCTCGGTCTAATGCGTGCTAAAGCCCTTCAAAAAGTCTGTCGGTTTTCAAGAGAAACACGCCACCACTTCGCTGCACCGAAGTTAAATTGGCCTATCTGAATATTAAAAGGGGTGAAACTTGACGTAAAAATCTTTCGAGGGTCTTGGCGTGCGGGTCTAACCATATTAAATTAAATGATTTATGGTAACGATTTCTTCTATTCTTCCTAAAGGGCGGCCTGCTCAACACGGTTGCGACCGTTTTCTTTGGCGCGGTACAGGGCCTCGTCTGCCTTTGCAATCAACTCATCCACGGTCGATTTTCCATTACAGGTTGCCACACCCTGGCTGACTGTAAAAGGGATGCTTGCCCCGTCAACATCAGCATTTTCTTCATTTATTTTGAGTCGAATCCTTTCGGCAACGATGGCTGCATCCGGCTGCTTTGCTCCAGGCAAGACGACAATAAATTCCTCTCCGCCGAATCTTCCGATGGCATCATATGCCCTGATGGCTTCTTCCACCCGATTCATGCTTTCTCGAAGTACTGCGTCACCTGCAAGGTGTCCGAAGGTATCATTTATTTTTTTAAAATGGTCGAGGTCAAGCATTGAAATACTGATATGCGCGTTATCTCTTTTTGCCCTTGAAAGTTCATTACCAATAAGCGATAGAATGGCCCGGCGATTCAGAACGCCTGTCAACGGATCCGTCCGTGATTGTATTTCCAGTTTTTTTTTGGCTTCCAGCAATTCAGACTGCAACTGAACGATCCGTTGGCCGGCTCGTACGCGCACACGAAGTTCATGCATGTCAAAAGGTTTGGTGATGTAATCATCTGCACCGGCATCCATACCGGTGACGATATTCTCTTTTGATTCTTTTGCCGTAAGCAACGTCACATATGTATATTGATCTTCTTTATTTGAATTTTCACGAATTTTTCGACAGATTTCGATGCCCTCCATACCCGGCATCATCCAATCAAGGATGGCCAGTTTGGGCGCATCCTCTTCTTGAAGCTTTTTCCACGCATCATTACCATCGGTAGCAGAGACGACATCGTAGCCCCATTTGGTCAACATGTTTTCCAGAATCAAACGGGAGGTAACATCGTCTTCAGCAATTAATATTCTCATTGAATGCTCCTAATTTTTTGCCAGTAATTTCAAGCTCACGCTTTTTTTCAATACCTCGAATTGTTCATCGAGTTTCGGGATCAGTGAAGCCACTTTAGTCAGATCTTTTGTTTTGCCTGCAATTTCGATTTGATACAAAAGCTCTTTCAAGGCCGTTGCACTGATGTTTGCAGCGGCACCTTTAAGAGCGTGTGCTTGACGATGTATCACATCGGTGTCCTTATTATCAAACGCTTCTTTTATCATACCGATTTGACATAGAGAATCTTCAATGAACCCTTCAATGATCTCTTTTGCGAGATCTTCGTCTCCCAAGAGCCGCTCGAGAAAACTGTTTTTATCAAAGATGTTGTCTATGGGTAGTGACTCATGGACAATTTTTGCTTCATGTGCCTTTTGCGTTTCGTTGAGCCACTTTTCAATCATATCACACAGTTTCTTTGGATGGATCGGTTTGGCGATATAGTCATTCATGCCGGCATTAAGACATTTTTCGCGATCACCTTTCAAGGCATGAGCCGTCATCGCAATAATTGGAACCCTTTTTGATTCACCAACAGCTTCAAGGTTTGAATATGAAACATCAGCCGATTCGGTTTTGAGTTTTTTCTCCCATTTTCGGATTTCATCTGTTGCTTCGTAACCGTCCATTCCCGGCATTTGGCAATCCATCAAAACAATATCGTATGGAATTTTTTTGAGAGCTTCGACCGCTTCTTTGCCATTTTTAACGACATCAGCACTGTATCCGAATTTTTTCAAGGTGTTCAAAGCCACCTTTTGATTGGTGATGTTGTCTTCAGCCAAAAGAATGCGAGCCGTTCGCTGTTGTTTCTCGCTGATGGTGTGTCGGGTGAAAATAGGCATTGGTTGTTCCAATGCTGTTTGATTCCGCAGTCCGGAAA
>JASFGF010000090.1:0-8861 GCA_050123915.1 Desulfobacterales bacterium
CCAATGGCAAAATTCCTGCCGGAAAAGGAATCATCGGCCTTGTCATGGAATACGGCAAAAAAATCAGAAAGATACCGCTCTTAAATGTACTCAGGCTGCCCATCATCGGAACCCAGTATGAGCTGGTGGATGTCGATAAACTGGAAGACATCGTCAACAACAACCTGGAGACTCTGGTGAATATTAACCAGGATCTGGGGTATCTGGCGGGAAACGGCACATTGAATATTTCGAGTGTCTCACCCATGATGCGGCAAAATCCGGATGCCATCTCTACATTTTCAAATCTGATATCAAAAACGTACAGTTTGAAACCCATCAACTTGAAAGATCAGCCCATTCCCGACAGTCTCAATTGTCTGGTGATCGCGCGGCCCACTGAAAAATTTTCCGACTACGAACTCTATCAGATCGACCAGGCTTTGATGAAAGGGACCAATCTTGCGTTGTTTATCGATGCTTTTAAGGAAATCAATCCCAATAATCAGCAGCGTTTTACAATGAGGGGACCCAACTTTGTACCGTTGGATACCGGAATTGAAAAATTGCTGTCACATTATGGTATCCATATTAAAAAATCATATGTGCTTGATGAAAACAGTCACAAGCAAAGACTCCCCCGTAACATGGGGGGTGGAGAAAGACCCATATATTTTGCCCCCATCATCAAAAACAAAAATATCAACCATGATCTAAATTTTATCCGAAGTATCAAGGGACTGGTTGCTGTCAAAATATCACCCCTGGAATTGGACGAGGCAACGATT
Source organism: Desulfobacterales bacterium (assembly GCA_050123915.1). Lineage (GTDB taxonomy): Bacteria > Desulfobacterota > Desulfobacteria > Desulfobacterales > UBA11574 > UBA11574. The sequence continues at coordinate 768 of JASFGF010000090.1, forward strand.
TCCAAAAACAACCTCAAGGCCGTGAAGCTCTTTTCATCTTCTGAAAAATCCTGGGAGATACGTAAAAACATCAATCTAAATCCCATGTTTCTCTCACCGCCCCCTTCGGATGATGAAAAACAGCGTTTTCCATTGGCATACCTCGTTGAAGGTGAGTTTCCCAGTTATTTTGCCGGTAAACCCATCCCCGAAAAAAAATCAGAAGATGAAAATAAGGAGGCTGAGGATAAAAAAGAAAAAAAATCCCAACCGGCTGAGAAAAAAACCAACGTGGACATGTCGAAAATCGAGAGCCGGAATAAAACCATATCCATGGGAAAACCTGCCAAAATCTTCTTGATGGCATCATCGGAAATGCTCAAAGACAACGTTTTGGACGCTGACGGCAACAGCCCCAACGATATGTTTATTTTGAACACCATAGATGCCCTGAACCATCGAGTAGATATTGCTGCCATGAGAAGCAAAGTACTTAATTTTAATCCGCTGAACGATACCGGGTCTTTAACAAAAACTTTTGTCAAAACGTTTAATATCGCCGGCCTGCCTGTGTTGCTGGTTTTTATGGGCCTCATTGTGTGGCTGCGACGTCATTCCAGAAAAAAACATATACAGATGATGTTTCAAAAATAAAAAGAGGTGAATATGAAGCTGAAAAAAGAATATTTCATCCTGACAGCCATTCTGGTTGCACTGATCCTGTATCTTTCTTTGCATCAATCAAACAGAACACACTATCAGCTTCCGGAACTTTCCGAAATTTCCGGGAAACACATCTCAAAACTTGAAATTACAACAAAAAGCGGTTCCATTGTTTTTAACAAAAAAGACAATACATGGCACATCGAACCAAAGGGGTTTCGTGCTGATTCAACAAAGGTTAAAAATATTTTGAATGTTATCGAAAAGTTGAAATTGACAGCCTTGGTATCGGAATCGAAAGATTATGTCCGTTATGATTTGGGCAATAATAAAGATATCCGTGTGAAGGCCTGGCAGGGCAATACCTTGCTCAGGGAATTTGATATCGGCAAACCAGCCCCAACCTTTAAACACACCTTTGTTAAACTACCGGACGATCCCAACGTGTACCATGCCAGAGGAGATTTCAGGCGGAATTTTGATCGCTCTGTTGACGATTTTAGAGATAAAACCGTGCTGTCATATGCACAAAATACCATTCAAGCGATGACGCTTACCCACGAGAAAAAAACCATCTCTCTTTCTCGAAAAGAGATCCCTGAAACCCTTCCTGAAAAAAAGGATGCGCCGGCCGCCAAAGCCTCTAAAGCATCAAAAACCAAAACCGTGTGGGAGGATACACAAGGTCGAGAAGCGGCCCTATCCAGGGTTAGTTCCCTGTTGAATTTTCTGAACAGTCTGGAGTGTGAAAGATATTTAGACGACTTGAAAAAAGAAGATTTAAAAAACCCGATCTATACCGTTACGCTCAAAGGCGAAAAGGAATATTCACTTTTGGTCTTTGCCAAAAAAGACAAAAATGCAAAAAATTATTTGGCAACCTCCTCGGAAAATGAATCTGTTTTTTCACTGGCCGATACGCAGGTAGACACCATCAAAACGAAACTTGATGAAATTTTAAACGTAAAGGGAAAATAAAAACGATTTCAATTTGACTTATCTTAGAGCTGCATTACACTAACAATATGAATAAAATGCCGGGTAAAAGCGAATAATAAAATTATAACATAAGGAGGTTTATCCCATGTATGATAAAAAAGCATTATGTGACAAAATTAGAAAATTGTATCCGGACATCGGCGAGTGCGGAATCGATGTTGACGTCGATTATGATGAAGAGCAAAAAGCATGGACGGTAAATCTAAAAAAGGACCATATCGAGTTAAAACACTTTCTTGAAAACCAGGACGCCGATTTGTGTATGGAAGGAAAACAGTGTGTCAGTCTGGGGTTGGAAATTGCCCAGCTCAAGGACACTATTGCACAAATCTAGTCCAGAAATTGATCAACGCAAAAAAAGAAGTGGTTAATCGGGAAGCGGATTCTAATTTACTTCCCGATTCGTTTTTTCGGTAACATGCTGTTTTCATTTTATTTATGCCCTGTAGCCCCACACCGCATAAATGGGATCTGAATCCATAATTTCAGAATAGTATTTATCATTGGTAGGTCTTGGCAATCCCCTGATGGAATAGGTTTCCAAATCTTTAAACATTTTGCTCTTTTGAAAATATTCCATCACAAGCCCCATCCGCTCGAATTCATGAAGATCTTTCCAGATGTTGATCACCTTTTCAGGGAACCAACGATTGGAAAATGTTACGACAAACAATCCTCCCGGCCTCAAAACCCGACCGATCTCCTTGAACACCGTTTCGGGATCGATCAGATATTCTATGGAAACCGTACAAACCACCGCATCATAAGATCCGGTCTTGTAAGGCAACTTTGGATTTTCATTCAGATCATGAACAATCCAGTCGGTCAGATCCATATTTTTTGCCAGTTCTTCAGCGTTGAGACCGAGTCCTGAAAGTTTCTCCAAACGCAAATCTTCAGGCAAGTGGGATTTCCAGCTGCTCATCAAATCCAGCACTCGCATTCCATCGTGGAGCAGCTGGCCGTGAATATCTTCTACAACTTGGATGGCCCGATCGTCGATATGCTGTACCAATCTCGGCTTTTGGTAGTAAAGCAGGTCGGAACGGGCGTCCTGTCGTTGAAAAGGACTTTCCAATAAAAATTCCGTTGGTCGTCCCTCCCAGCGGGCCTGCATACCGGGTCCTTCACCGATAATCTCCATCCAGTCGTAACATCTCCCGCCTCGTTCCACTGACTTAAGTCTGATCCTTTTGACAAGTGCCTTGATCTGAATGCGCTTATTTGCCAGTGGATGGTTAAAATCGACTGTCAAACGACCATCTTCAACGCCGACACAGCGAAACGGCTGGAGATTTTGAGGAAAAACTCCGGCAACACCTTTTAAAAGTCCTTTGGGATAAAACCGGCCCATCCGGGGATTGATCTCTTTGTTCGGGACAAACCGTCGATTAAACTGTGTCCCTTTGATCTCAAAGGTTTGTCGAATATCATACTTGGGAACAATGGATCCCGGGGTAAAATCAACCTGAACCTTTTGGCCGACGGATTTATTCCCCAATTTGTTATATATCTCTTTCGGTAAACAATCCCTCCAGAAATTAACATTACAGGCTTCATATTCTTCGGTGTGAATTGCCTCCAGGCTGCGCCATTTCATTTGAAAATGAATATCTGCTGAAATATTTTTTTCATGGTGTGTCATCGTCGTCGCCTTTCTTCGTATTGTTTCAGAGGACTCCCCGGAACATGGTCTCGGGTTTTAGTGTCTGGTAAATTAAACCATTAATATCATGATAAGAACATAATCCTAAAATACAATGAGAGATAAGTGTTGTTCTAATGAGAGTAAGAACCTACTGAATTTCCATAGGAGTCCTTCCCACTGTCACAATAATTACATAATTGTTGTATTTTAATTTTTTTATAACATTATTGTCATTATTAATTTTATTATCTACACTATTGTATTTTATTTGTTGTGCTCAATAATTCATGAGAGGTGTATTATATGGTTGCGATATTAGATGGTTAGGCTGTTTTTCCTTCTCATTTTAACAAACTGGCACATTTCTTGATTAAACAAAGAGCAAAATTGCAGTCCCGGGATCAAAAATCATAAAATACAAAGGAGCATGTTTAAATGAAGAAAATCGAAGCCATTATCAAACCGTTTAAACTCGATGACGTCAAAGAAGCATTGAACAAAATCGGTGTAACCGGCATGACCATTAACGAAGTTAAAGGGTTTGGACGTCAGAGAGGTCATAAGGAAATATATCGCGGCGCCGAATATCAGGTCGATTTCATTCCCAAAATAAAAATCGATGTGGTTGTGAATTCATCCCTGTCAGACCAAGTGGTGGATGCCATATCCAAATCAGCCAATACCGGCAAGATCGGAGACGGTAAAATCTTTGTTCTTCCGGTGGGTGAAGCCATTCGTATTCGAACCGGCGAAACCAACGAAAGTGCAATTTAACTTTATCCATTATAACAATGAACATAATTCTGATTCAAAATAAAAGGAGTAAAAGTATTATGAAAACATTTATCATTTCTGGTTTGCTTGTCCTCATCAGTTTTGCCGGTGCCTGGGCCGGAGACGAAACGCCCACGGTCTTAACCAATAAAGAAGCCATCAGTTTGGTTCAAACTCATGCCGATTATGTCTGGACGCTGGTGGCCGCAGCATTGGTCTTTTTCATGCAGGCCGGCTTTGCCATGGTGGAAGCCGGATTTACACGGGCCAAAAACGCCATCAATATTATGATGAAAAACCTCATGGATTTTTCCATGGGTTCCCTGGCATTCTGGGCTGTCGGATTCGGCCTGATGTTCGGTGTTTCCAAAACCGGCTGGTTCGGAACATCCGGGTTTTTCTTAAGCGATTTCACCCCCGGCGGCGATCCATGGGTTTTGGCGTTTTGGATGTTTCAGGTCGTCTTTGCCGCGACAGCGGCAACCATTGTCTCCGGTGCCATGGCGGAACGAACCAAGTTTTCGGGGTATCTGGTCTACAGTGTTATTGTCAGTGCGCTCATTTATCCCATATTCGGTTCCTGGGCATGGGGGAGTCTCTATAAGGGTAGCGGCTGGCTGGAAAACTTGGGCTTCATCGATTTTGCCGGATCCACGGTGGTTCATTCGGTGGGCGGCTGGGCAGCTCTGGCCGGCGCCATTGTCCTGGGTCCGCGGCTGGGCAAATATACCAAGGACGGTAGGGTTAAACCGATATTAGGACACAATATGCCGCTGGCGGCTTTGGGCGTATTTATCCTCTGGCTGGGCTGGTTTGGGTTTAATCCCGGTTCCACCACTGCCGCAAACAAAGATATTGCTATGATTTTTGTCAATACCAACCTGGCAGCAGCAGCCGGTGCGGTTCTGGCCATGTTCACATCGTGGATGAAATTCGGCAAACCCGAAGTCGGCATGAGCCTGAACGGCGGCCTGGCCGGTTTGGTGGCCATAACCAGTCCCTGTGCGACGGTGACACCAATGAGTGCGATCATCATTGGTGCTTCAGCCGGTGTAATTGTCGTGCTGTCTGTACTCTTTTTCGATAAAATTCGGGTGGACGACCCGGTGGGTGCTATCTCCGTCCACGGTGTCTGCGGTGCCTGGGGCACCCTCTCGGCCGGAATATTTAATATCGGCGGCACGACCGCAAAAATCATCGGGGTTCAACTTTTGGGAATTTCCGCCTGCTTTTTATGGGTATTTCCCACAGCTTTTGTCATGTTCAAGCTGATCGACCTAACAATAGGCCTCAGGGTATCCCCGGAAGAAGAAATCGAAGGGCTTGACTTCACGGAACATGGCGGAAATGCCTATCCTGATTTTGAGGTTTCACACGCCGGCGGCATGGGATCCGTTGCACCGGCTTTTGCCAGATCGGAAGCAGTTGCCGGAAAAATGGTCCGCAAGACGGTTGAACAAACATAAACATAGTTGAGTGATGCTTTGATGATGCCTGCCCGGATATTTTTCCGGGCAGGCATCATTCTTCATTAGCAGCCTTCATCGTCGATAATTTTGAAGCCGGTCGAATCGGGTGTTTCCGATTTAGCTTCCGGTTGTTGGACCGCTTCTACCTGTTTTTCAGGCTTAATTTCAGGAACAGCAGACTTGGCAATGATTCGATCCGGATTGACGACAGCAAGAATTAACCCCAACAGGATGAGAATTCCTGCCGCAGTGCGTTTGACTTTCGGCGAACCTTTCGGAAGTGTATCTCTATCACCGAATTTCTGTTCTACTTTCTCTGCAAACCAGTAGGCACCAACCGCCACAAGGCAGACCAGAAAGGCGATGATGCCCGAATTGATGTTGAACACATCTGTAAGCCGAATCGCTCCCATGTCACCCGAAGTATAAAATCCCTCCAGCATGGGAAAAACTTCTGCAAAAAAAACAGAGCCGATCATCATACCGATGATAAAAATCAGTCCGTCCAATTTACCCGATACCGTTGCCACCACCGACGTTGTCGGGCAGTAGCCTCCCATGACAAACCCGACACCGAGCACCAGGCCGCCGACAATCTGAGACCAAATAAATGTGGGCAGCAGATACACGCGGCTAAGATCAATCCAACCGAAAACCGAAAAATAGAGAAGCCCGAGCATACACACCACAATCGCCGTAAATATCACCTTCAGAACGGCAAAATCTCTAAGATAAAAAACGGCCGTCAGTTTTCTGGGATTGCCGAACCCTGCTCTTTCGAGAACGAATCCGAACATAAAACCGATAAGTCCTGCCAGCTGGAGGCTGTAAACAACGTCGAACCATCCGAATTTATACAAAGGTCCCATTACAACCACTCCTTTCTGAAAAAATATGCAGCAGCATAGGCCCCTGCAAAAATACACAACATGAAGACCCAGCTTCCAACGGCCAGTTCAGCCGCTCCGGTAAGGGCCTGGCCGCTGGTGCATCCCCGGGCCATACGGGCGGCGAATCCTGACAGAATACCTCCACCCAGGGCCAGCCACAACCGGATCGAAATCCCGATGTAAGGCCCTCGGGCCACTTCGCCTTTAATCCGGTTGCTGATAAAGGCTGAAAACAGCCCCCCGAGAGCAGCGCCCAATGTTAAAAAAACCAGCCAGGCCACTAGCGGTGATTTTCCTCCTTGAAGATAATTGGAGAAATATGCATTCGCTTTGGCGTGTTCCGGTGCCACCAGGTTGACACCGGCGGTGGCAATCCGGGCAAAAGAAGCAGAGGAACCCAAACCCCGGCCCATGGTGTAAAAGGTAAAGAGCAGGATAAGCCCTAAAATAACACCAATAACGTACGGATTAGTATAGCGTTCGTTCATATATCCTCCTTTTTCTAGTTTTGCGCCAAAACAAAATGTCGGGTCCGTAAAATTCAAGACCATGGGTAGACATATTGCAGCCTAAACTGAGAATATCAAATGGTGTCAAGAATATCAAAAAACAACAATTATAGATAGGTACGTTTTTTTATTTTCTGATGAAAGACCTGACCTTGTCCACATATGCACGGATATCACATTTACGTTCCAACCCCGAAGCCGTCATGCATCGAACTTTTCCGTAAATCGGTCTTTGGGGCCATGCACGATCATGCACACCGTAAATCCACGCCACACCGGCATAGGAATTCGGATCCCGGCCATCCAGAAAATACTTATTATTAATGGCCAAAGTGTTACGAAATGCCGATTCCGGCGAGGATGACCATTCCAATATTTTTTTGCCCCAATACATGCGCATGTAGTTGTGCATGAATCCGGTATACTTCATCTCCTGCATGGCGGCATTCCAATATGGATCATGGGTCTCGGCGTCTTCCAATTGTTTGAGGGTATAGGTATAGGGCCGTCGGTCCTTTCGGTGGTCAGCCAAGGTCTTGCGTGACCAATCCGGAAGGCAATCAAAATTATCATAGTCCTGATGGTAGTAAACAAAGTTGGCGGCCAATTCCCGCCGCACAATCAATTCTTCCAAAAACGCCGCTTTCGCCGAACCCAGACGATGATCTGCTTTGTTGATCCTGAGCGCCAGATAAAGTGGCGAGATCTGGCCGAAATGCAAATACATACTCATGTGCGAAATGTCGTCAGTCTGGGGCTGGTTGCTATTTTTTTCGTAATTTTTCAATCGTGACCGGATAAAATTGCTAAAGATTTTTTTGGCCTGGGAAATCCCCCCTTTAAAAAAGGAAGTAACAGCATCAACACTGCGATCGATGTTCAAGGATGCTAAAATATCTGCCGGCTGTTTCAAATCAAGACCATCAAGGCCAAATTTCACGGTGGAATGTTGAACTTTGATCGGCTTCAGTTCGATCAAATAATCATCAAGATGCTTTTGTATCTTGGGCCGAATGGTTCGGGCGGCATATTCGGCTTTCGAGGAAACCGTTTCCAGGGGAACAATTACGTCGGATTCCACCTGAACGACACGGCAATCAGACTTTCGGGCAACCTTATCCCGCCAGATTCTTTGATGCTTAAGATAACCGCAATCGCAGACG